>JARRRO010000241.1:0-6813 GCA_037380645.1 Gammaproteobacteria bacterium
CCCAGGATCAGGATCAGGTAAGGTATCGATGTCATTGCAAACGGCGCCAGGGTAATCAATGCGGAAGCGGCGACAACCGCATAGACGAAGGAAATGAAGGCCTCCATCCAAAGGGCGATTTCTTCTCCGGGAACAAATATCAGATACCCCCATGCAATCGCCGACAACCAGGTGGCGCCGATATAGAACTTCAGCCAGATGGAATAATCCCGGTTCAGGCGCCTGTAATTCCAGTAGCGGTTGACGATGTAAAGGCGCAGGAAAGTGACGATGACGATGCTGATTATCCAGTACAACAGCATCATGCCCGTGACATAACGGTGCAGAACCAGGTAGACCAGAGCTGCATTGAGAAGCGCTATGCCCTGTGACATGGGGCCGTTCTGGAACAACAGTTCCATCAACCTGTGTTCTGTTTTTACCCGGATTGTCTCGGCTGCCGTCATTATTTCAGGCGTGCTTGGTGAAGATTATGTTTGTATGTAAAAACGTAACAGGGATCAGGACTTATGTCGCTGCCATGATCCGCTGCGTACCATTTTCCCCCAGTCGGCGTGACTCCCGGTGAGCCATTTTAGTGCACCTATTATACGGTAGTAGGCATTGATCTGCCTGTAACCGATGCATTCCAGGAAGGAACAGGCGAACAGCACCGGCAGATGACGTACTTTGGAGATGCCCCTGAAGGTAATCTCGTCCAGCAACAGGGCGTTGGTGGACAGTAAAACCGAGAGTCCAATGGCGAAGAGAAAAAACAGCACGGCAACGGAAAGATGGACCTTGCCCATGATGATAAGATAAAGGGTGAAGACGTAGCCCAGGATTTCTACAAACGGACTCATCCATTCGAACAAGATGAAGAATGGAAAAGCCAGCCACCCGCCCGGGCCGCTGTGCCGCGAAAACAGCAGGCCCCGGTTCATCCACAGACTTTCAGACAGTCCCCGGTGCCAGCGAACGCGCTGGGAGGCAAACACCCGCAGTTTTTCCGGGACCTCGGTCCAGCAGATGGGGTCGGGGATGAATTCGACTCGATAATCGACATTCTCGGCCGACAGGATCCGGTGCAGGCGTACGATCAGTTCCATGTCCTCCCCCACGGTCTGGCTGTCATAGCCTCCGATCTTAATGATGGCGTCCTTGCGCAGCATGCCGAAGGCGCCGGAGATAATGAGCAGGCCGTTAAGCCTGGCCCACCCTATGCGGCCGTAGAGAAAACCCCGCAGGTATTCGAGGAGCTGTAACAACGCCAGCGGGTTGCGGGGCAAGCCCTTGCGCACAAGATGGCCGGATCGGACAGTGCAGCCGTTGGCGATGCGTACGGTGCCGCCACAGGCCACGACTTCGGGGTTGTTTATAAACGGCTGCACCACCCGCAGCAGGCTGTAGCGCTCAAGTATGGAGTCGGCATCCACGCAGCAGACCAGCGGATAGCGACTGACGTTTATTCCGGCATTGAGGGCGTCAGCCTTGCCGCCGTTTTCCTTGTCCAGCACGCGCAGGTTGTGTTTCTTGCGTGAGACATAGACCTGTTTAATCGGCTGGGTGGGGATCCTGATGTTAAAGGCCTCGGGGAAGGGAATCAGGTCGAATTCCTCGCGCAAAACCTCCAGGGTTGCATCGGAAGATCCGTCGTTGACCACAATGAGTTCAAAGTCACTGTAGTAAAGCTGTTGCAACGAGCGGATCGAACTGATGATAGTGCTGGCTTCGTTGTAGGCCGGGATGATGAGACTGATGGGTGGTTCATTGCCGCTCAGGAGCAATTCGTTGTCATCGTCACGGCTGACCTGCATGTAACGGAACAGCGTGTTCATGGCAATGCCGTTCAGGGCCAGGTACCAGCAGGTTGTGATCAGCATATAACCCAGAAACAGGGTTATGATCACATATTCAATTGCGTTGAAAGCCATCACAGGGCGAGTTCCGCGCGGACATGACGGAGCATGTCCCTGGTTTCCTGTTTTGTGCATGCCTGAATCAGGTCTTCGACAGCGCCGGCTTCCGGATTTGCGAGCCGGAAATAACTCTGTGTGGCCCTGTACCTGACCCACCAGTCCGGATCCGATAGCAGGGGCAGCAGGAGGTCGGCATCCTCATGGGTTCCAATCTCTCCCACCGTGACCGCTGCACGGAGACGCAGTTCAGGCCTGTGATGATTAAGGAAGGGCAATACATCGTCCAGGTATTTATGACCCTTCAGGCGGCCGATGGTCCGCAGGACGGATGCCTCTGACTTTAGATATGATAAGGGGGGCCCATCGATCGAATTGCAGCAGGGAAGACAGCACCGCCATCTGGGCATTTTCGTGGTCACGGTTGATGAGGGCGCAGGTAGCGGCAATGTTGACCCTGAAGTTACCCGATTCCGCGGCACGTACCAGCGCCTGTTTGGCGATGTCCGTGTATACCACCCTGGCGGTTTCGACGGCGAGTAATTGCAGCCATATCTTCCTGTTCTCGTCCCGTGCCTTCCGGTACTGCAGCACCCGTGATGCGACCTCGTCCAGTTTCAGTTCCAGGGCAAGCTGGTCCAGGGCCGTGGCACCGCTGTCGTCGATCTGGTGTCGGATCCTCTGCCACAGGTCCATCAGCATCAGTCTGTCACCTTCCCTGACGCGGGGCAGGTGGACCTTGTTGCCGGCCAGCCATTCGAACATGACCGGGCGCCAGCGGTCACGGAATCTTTGTTCCCGGCGCTGATGCCAGCCGTGCATGACGCGCAAGACGAGTACGTACAGGAACAGTGCGCAAACGAGGATACCGATAAACAGGGTCAGCCAGAATACGACCGACACCAGCGGCGGGTAGGACATGAAGGGGTTAGAAACGATAGCTGATACCAAGAGTCAACGCCTTTCTGTTCGAGTCACGGTGGCCGATGTTCAGCCAGGTTTGACCGAGTTCCCAGCTCAGGACCCAGGCGCGGCTGAGATAATAATCACCCCAGAGGGCAATGCCGGTAAATCGGGTTCGGACGACACTCTCGGCGGAAAGTGGCTTTTCCACTTCCGAGCCGGTGCTTAGTGCCAGGCTGATATTCCATTGCTCAGGCAGGTAATAGCCCAACTGCAGCCTGTTGCTGAAGGCGCCGCCGGCTGTATCCGAATCGCTGCCGACGGCGGTATAAGCGATGCGGAAGTCGCTGAAATACTTCTCCAGGGTCAGGTCAACCATATTTATGGAAGATTCCCGGTATTCGACCCGCTTGTAGCCGCCCAGGATGCCCCAGCCGTCGGGCAGGCGGTAACCGAGCTGGGCATAGGCCAGGTAATGAGGCAGCACCCGGTAGGTACTGCTGTATTGCAGCTCCCCCTGGGCGACCAGGTCCGCCGTCACGGGGTAATAGCCATTCACTCCGAGGGTGATGTCTTCCTTGTCGAAGCGCTCGGAATCCTGGACGAAGCCGTACAGCTTCCTGTTGTCCGCCGATTCGGCTCCCAGGGTCAGGCGTGTGGCCCGCCAGTCATTCGAATCATTGCTGAGCCGGGTGATGCCCTGCCGTACGCTGACCGAGTAGCGGTGTTCCGGCGGCAAGGCCGGCGAGCGTGCCCAGTCCGCATCCGGGAAGCGCCGTTTCGCCTCGGCATACACGGCCTGCGCCTTGTCCCTGTGGCCGGCCCGGCTATAGGCCGAAGCCAGTGCCCGGTAAACGTCCTCATAGTCGGGCGCAGCATCCCTGGCCTTTAGCAGATACGGGATGGCTCGATCCGGCTGGTCGTCCCACAACCAGGCCTGACCGGCCGCGAGCAGATAATCGGCGTTGGCCGGATTCTCGGCGAGCAGTGTCCGGTAGATGGCCAGGGCCTGTTGCTGCTTGCCGTGGAAGCTCAACTGCCTGGCCTGCTGATAGCGTTCCTGCGCGGTCCGGTCCGACGTTGCCGTATCGGCGAACGCCGCCGGCAGGAACACAAGCAGGCATGTGATGGCGGCTCCCCCCGGGCGCATGTTATTGCCCGTCCGGAGTGATGAGCCTGTGTATGCGGGCAATCAGTTCGGCGGGCTTGAAGGGTTTGGTTACGTAATCATCGATACCGTGTTCAAAACCGCTGGCGATATCCTCTTCGTTGTCCCTGCCGGTCAGCATGATCACAGGCACCTTGTGCCAGGATTCCCGGATCTTTATGGCCTCGAGAATTTCAAAACCGTCATGATAGGGCATCATGACGTCCAGCAGTACCAGTCCGGGGGGCTGAATGGTCCTGATACAGTTCAGGGCCTGTTCACCGTCGACGGCCATGCTGATGTGATAACCGGCGCGACTGAGTATGAAATGCAGCAGCGAGCGGGTATTTTCATCATCTTCCACAAGCAGGATGGTGGCGTGAGCAGTGTCGGCCATGGAGGCAGCATGTCTTGGCTAGGTGCGTAACAGGATAAATTCTCTGCGCCGCCAATGCCAGAAGTGATGTGGCGGTTCCCGCTCGGGAACGGCCAGTCGGGGAATGCAGCCACGGGGCACCTCACTGTGCCCCGTCGGGGGATGACGTGCCTAGAAGTTGATTTTGCCCTGCAGGCCGAACTGCAGCTCGCCGTCGTTGGGCACGCAGTAGTACACTCCCACCAGGGCACGTAAGTCCTGCTTCTCGACGCAGTATTTCTCCGCCGTGATGTTGTCCAGGAATGCGGTGACCTGCAAAGGCTTAGTGATGATGCGACGTGCCCGAGGGCGGTTCCGCTGTCGCCCCGTCCCGTGTGCTATCATCGGAGTTCCCTATGACGGCGTCGGATACCATGCGTGATACGGTCATGATGGATCGGGTGCGGCACCTGGGCGAGGCGCTGCTGGCCCACGGCATGCTGGTGGTCACGGCGGAATCCTGCACCGGTGGCGGCATCGCCCGGCGCCTGACGGACGTCCCCGGCAGTTCCCGCTGGTTCGAGCGGGGCTTCGTGACCTATTCCAACGATGCCAAACGCGAGGACCTTGGCGTGCCGGCGGCTGTCCTGGAGCATTTCGGCGCGGTCAGCGAGGAGACCGCCGCCGCCATGGCCGAAGGGGCCCTGACCCGCAGCCACGGGCACGTCAGCGTCGCGGTGACCGGCATCGCCGGTCCCGACGGTGGCAGCGAAGACAAACCGGTGGGCACTGTCTGCTTCGCCTGGAGCACGCGCGAAGGGGAGACGCGCACGGCCCGGGTGGTGTTCGAGGGCGACCGCGCCCAGGTGCGGGAACAATCCGAACTCATGGCCATCCAGGGGTTGCTCGATCTGCTGGAGGCCGCATGACGGGATCGCGATTGTGAAACACCTGATGAGCTTATCCCCGTGTTACGTCCTGGCCGTTGTCGTCCTGTGCGGTGGATGTACCGCGGATCAGGTCCACCGCTTCGGCTACATGATGGGCTCCCGCTAGACTGATACCGGGGCCGAGGGGAGGTACCGTCACTCATGTCCTCGCAGCGTTTATTTTTTGCCTTGTGGCCGGATGCAGAGGTACGGGATGGCCTGGCGGGCCTGGCCCAACGCCTGCCTGCCCGCTGCGGACGCAAGGTCACCGCGGAACACCTCCACATCACCCTCAGTTTTCTCGGCAACGTCCCTGAGGACAACCTGGCCTGCCTGATGGAAGGCGCGGGCGCGATCCGGGTGCCGGCCTTCCTTCTCAGTCTGGACAGGTTGGGCTGGTTCCGCCGTGCCGGAGTGGTGTGGGTGGCGCCGGAGGCCGCGCCGCAGGAACTGATCCATCTGGCCGCAGAGATAAACAAGGTCGTGCTCGACTGCGGCCTGGAACCGGACGGCAGGGCGTACCAGCCGCACCTGACCCTGAGCCGCAAGGCAAGGCGGCCGCCCAGAGGCCTGGACTTCGTACCGATCCACTGGAATATCAGGGACTTTTGTCTGGTGCAGTCGGTCAACCACACTACCGGTCCGGAATATCGCGTGCTCAAACGCTGGGTCCTTACGCCGGCGTAAATTTATGGGATAATCGATCCCGAATCCACAACCACGCAGTGAGACCATCAATGGATGAGAAAAAGCAACAGGCCCTGAAAGCGGCCCTTGGCCAGATCGAAAAGCAGTTCGGCAAGGGCTCGATAATGAAAATGAGTGATGACGGTGTCGTCCAAGGAGTGACCTCCGTTTCCACCGGCTCCCTGGGACTGGATATTGCCCTGGGGATCGGAGGCCTGCCGAAGGGACGCGTCGTGGAGATCTATGGACCGGAATCCTCCGGCAAGACTACCCTGGCCCTGCACGCGGCCGCGGAGATCCAGAAGGGCGAGGGCACCGCCGCCTTTGTGGACGCCGAACATGCCCTGGACCCGGTCTACGCCGAGAAGCTGGGGGTGCGGATCGAGGACCTGCTGGTGTCCCAGCCGGATACCGGCGAACAGGCCCTGGAGATCACCGACATGCTGGTGCGTTCCGGCGCCGTGGATCTGATCATCATCGATTCCGTGGCGGCCCTGACCCCCAAGGCCGAGATCGAGGGCGAGATGGGCGATTCCCACATGGGCCTGCAGGCCCGGCTCATGTCCCAGGCCCTGCGCAAGCTTACCGCCAACATCAAGCGCTCCAACACCCTGGTTATCTTTATCAACCAGATCCGCATGAAGATCGGCGTCATGTTCGGCAACCCGGAGACCACCACCGGTGGCAATGCCCTCAAGTTCTATTCCTCGGTGCGCCTGGACATCCGCCGCATCGGCGCCGTCAAGAAGGGCGACGAGGTGCTCGGCAACGAGACCCGGGTAAAGGTGGTCAAGAACAAGGTGGCGCCGCCGTTCAAGGAGGTGATATTCGACATCCTTTACGGCGAGGGCATCTCCCGGGAGGGCGAGATCATCAACCTGGGCGTCCAGCACGACA
>JARRRO010000242.1:0-3314 GCA_037380645.1 Gammaproteobacteria bacterium
GCCGAGCGCCGCAGAGCGGCGCGAGACAACGCCGGAGTCGTGGCGACGGCGGCCCCGCAGGCGCGAGGCGTCCAGTCATGTAGGGTGCGTCTGCGCAGCGACGCACCATGCGGACCGCCCAGTGTGGCTGCCGAGTTGAATCGGGACTCCGGACTCGGTCGACGGTTCCAACCCGCAATTGTTCAAGTACGCCTCGAGTGACCGGCCTGCTGAAGGGTCACAGCTAACATTCAGGGGCTGCTGATGTAGCTGTAACCCTGCATCTGCTTTTTCGAAATCTGCAATATTCCGGCCGGGATGACCTTCATGTACTCGTAGACGTCGCCCGGATGCATGCCCAGGGCATGCATGGAGTTGTTGCACACCCGGAATTCGACCCCGTGGTCGTGCAACGCCCGCATGAGGGGGCCGAAGCCGGCGTACCGGTCGCTGAATTCATCCGCCGCGCGCACCGCGTTCCTGTACAAGACGATCTGGATTTGATATTTGACGTGCCGCGGCGCCAGGTATTTGATCGTGTACGCCGCGTTGGTCAGGGCCTCCTTCAGGGCGCCATCGGGATCCGACACGCCGAAAACGATGCGCACGGGTTGGTGATCCTTGAAGTAGCCGCCGTAGCCGAGGCCCGGGGGAACCGGAACGTCCGGGATATTGGGAAATTGGGGTACGGCGCCGGCAATAGCGCACAACGGCGTCAATGAGCCGACCAGTAAGATCACGGCGGAAAAAATCGAGAGTAGGGGACGCGGCACAACTCCCTCCTTTATTGGTCGGCGGATCGGATACGCGTTGATTCGCCGGTTCGTCATTCTTTAGACGCCTATTGTACGGCTTACGCGGCCAAACTCGCCAATTGTTCCTGGTGTCCAACCCGCATATTTCACCGGCGGGACGCAAGCCGGCCTGGAAACGACGGGCGAGGCGGATACCTGGCAATGGTCAACGGAATGTCGAGACGGCAGTCTGTGCCCGGCCTGCCGCCTATCCGGGCCCTGGCTGGTCCAGGCGCGCCTGGGCTTGCCCGTCCCCGGGCCCGCGCGCAACGCATCCACTAGTCCAAGGTGGACGCACCGACTGGCTGTAATTCTTTCGGGTACAAGCGCCCTCTCGGGTACAAGCGCCCCGTACCTAACCGTATTCCGGATGCTGGTCCACTATGCGGCAGTCGATCAGGAGGCTTGCCCGACGACTGCAACGTGCAGACCACGCCGACGGGGCGCCGACCGGGAATGCCGGCGCGTCGGTGACGGTCGTGCTTCAGCGATGAGGATCGGAGCCCCCGGTGACGCCGGCGCCGCAGGCGGCGAGCGGGCGTTACGGCAAAGGGCTATGTGGTTCCGTGGTGTTCCAATTTCGCGCGGTGGTGAGATGACTCGCCAGGTGATGGCCGGTCACGAATGGAAGTGCTGGTGGGAATGTTCGACGCCGCTGTCGTGAGTGTGGCGGTGGCTGTGATTGGCGGGCCCGTAGCGCTCTTCAATGCGGCCGAGTTTCCATATCCCGACCGACACGGCCCAGGCCAGCACAAATATACCTGCGATCACGTACCCCAGAATACCGAAGTCCATGCGGCCGATTGTGTTGGCCACCGGGCCGGTGATTCCCAACATGGTGATGGCGACCTGGAGCAATTCGATGGTGCCGATCACCAGCGCCACCGTAACCGACACGCCGGTGATGGTGATGTTGTAGTACATTTTGCGCAGGGGGTTGGAGAAGGCCCAGCGGTAGGCTTTCACCATCAACACCCCGTCCGTGGTGTCCATCAACGACATCCCCGCCGCGAACAGCACCGGCAGCGACAGCACGGCGAGAACCGGCGTGGTGCCTGCTGATGCGCCCGCGGTCATGGCCAGCAGCCCCACTTCGGAGGCGGTGTCGAAACCCAGGCCGAACAGCAGGCCCAGCGGGTACATCTGCCAGCTGTGGTTGATCACCCGCTGCAGACGTCTTCCGAATAGCCGGTTCATGAAGCCGCGCTGCGCGAGCAGCTCTTCCAGGTGGGCGTGGTTGTGTTTCCCGGTCTTGGCGTGACCCCATACCCTGACGATGTCCAACAGCACCAGAAGATTGAGTATGCCGATGGTCCACAGGAAGGCGCCGGAGACGCCGGCGCCGATGATGCCGCCCACGGTCTGCAGTTGCGGCAACGTCTGTTTCACCGCTGCCGCCGAGGCGGCGATGACAACCGCCAGGACAAGCACGATGGTGGAATGGCCGAGGGAGAAGAAGAAGCCGATGCCCAGCGGCTTTCGACCTTTCTGCAGCATGTAACGGATGGTGTCGTCGACTGCCGAAATGTGGTCGGCATCGAAGGCGTGCCGCAGGCCGAGCAGGTAGGCGACGACCCCCAGGCCGGCCAGGGACGGATAGCGGATCGAGTAGAATGCAAACAGACCCCAGCCGAGCAGGTGCAGGAAGGCGATGAAGCCGTAGAGTCCGCCGAGACGCGCCCACTCTCCGGAGGTGAACAGCAGGCGCGTGCGCGGGGCTTCGGCTTCCACGCCGGTTACCGCCAGCGCGGATGGGTTGTCGCCGCTCATGTCAGGCCGTCAGCTCGCCTCGGTGGGTCTGGTGCTTGCTTTCGTTTACCGGTCACGTAGCGCTTGCGCGGTTGGTGCCGCGACCCGGCACTGACGCCGGTTCGTGCGCGGCTTGCCCGGCGCCTTGCCGCATCGCTTCGCGCAGCCAGCCATACCAGGCCTGCAGCCCTTCACCGGTTTCGGCGGAGACCTGAAACACCTCGATGTCGGGATTCACTTGGCGGGCGTGGCCGATGCAGCGCTCGACGTCGAAGCGCACATGGGGCAAGAGGTCGATCTTGTTCAGGATCATCACCCGCGCGGCGCGGAACATGTGCGGGTATTTCAGCGGTTTGTCTTCGCCTTCGGTCACCGAAAGAATGGCTACCTTGGCGTGTTCGCCCAGGTCGAACAGTGCCGGGCACACCAGATTACCGACGTTCTCGATCAGCAGCAGCGAGTCCGGGGGCGGCGACAGTTGTTCCACGCCGCGGGTCAGCATCTCCGCCTCCAGGTGGCAGCCGGCGCCGGTATTGATCTGCACCACGCCGCAGCCGGTGGCACGGATGCGTTCGGCGTCGTTGATGGTCTCCTGGTCGCCTTCGATAACGTTGATGACCATTTCGCCGGAAAGATCGCGCAGGCTGCGTTCCAGCAGAGTGGTCTTGCCGGATCCGGGGGAGCTGACCAGATTCAGGGCGAGGACATTGCGGCCTTCGAACCAGCCCCGGTTGCGCGCGGCGATCAGGTCGTTCTTGGCCAGGATTGCCTGCTCCAGCTCCAGGGTGTGGC
>JARRRO010000243.1:0-3287 GCA_037380645.1 Gammaproteobacteria bacterium
CTGAGCAGACCTGGTATTTCCCGAAAAAGCGCATCCAGGCGTACCTGGCTTCGTACCGGCACGGGGCCAGCAACTATGCGCGGATGCTGGGCATACCTGCGGTTCAGGCCAACAAGAGCGGCCCGTGGCAGAGCGAGTTCCCCGCCTTCTTTCCGCCGCAGGAATCGACCTTCGGCGGCCAGTCGGAGATCGCCGACAGTGATGGTGAGATACGCGCGGAGCTGGGCGATGAGGAGGATATCATCGTGGCAGACGTGCTCATGGACCCCGTGCGCAAACGCCGCAAGCTGCCCGAGGAGGCGACCCGCTGGGGGCAATGGATCTCCCCGGCGCCATGGGAGTACAGGATGTTCTGGATCTTCGAGACCTTCGGCCGCCGCTCATATGCCAGGAGTAAGCGAAGAAGGGAGAAGGCCAGGGCCGTAAGCGGCGGGCAATGAACGCCGGCATTGCGGGAATCGCCGGTTCGGGCCCGGGCATCGGGTGTGAAAAGGGCCCTGGAGCGCATTTCGGTCAAACTGGCTGGGGGCAGAGGATTCGAACCTCTACTGGCGGAGTCAGAGTCCGCTGTCCTACCGTTAGACGAGCCCCCAGTAAGATGGAACCAGTTTAAAAGCAAAAGCCCGCGGATAAAACGACGCGGGCTGTTTTTTTGTGCGGCGAAAGGAAACGGATCAACGCTTGCTGTATTGGGGCCGCTTGCGGGCCTTGTGCAGGCCGACCTTTTTCCTCTCCACTTCGCGGGCGTCGCGGGTGACGAAACCGGCCATGCGCAGGGGTTTGCGCAGGGCCTCGTCGTACTTGATCAGGGCGCGGGTGATGCCGTGGCGGATGGCGCCCGCCTGGCCGGAGATGCCGCCGCCGCTTACGGTGACATTGATGTCGAAGGCATTGTGCAACTCTACGTGTTCCAGGGGCTGGCGCACGATCATTCGGCCCGTCTCGCGGCCGAAGTACTTGTCCAGTTCGCGTTTGTTGACGGTGATGTTGCCGCTGCCCTTCTTCAGGAAGACGCGGGCGGTGGAATTCTTGCGGCGGCCCGTACTGTAAAAGATCTGTTCCGGCATGGCTTAGATTTCCAGGGTTTTAGGCTGCTGGGCGGCGTGGTTGTGTTCGGGGCCGGGATAGACGCGCAGCTTGCGGAACATCTGGCGGCCCAGGGGGCCCCGCGGCAGCATACCCTTCACGGCCTTTTCAATAATAAGTTCGGGCTTCTTCTCCCTGAGCTCCTCGAAGTTCAGGGCCTTCAGTCCGCCGGGGTAGCCGGTATGGCGGTAATACATCTTGTCCGTCGCCTTGCGGCCGGTTACCCTCACGTCTCTGGCGTTAATGACCACGATGTAGTCGCCGGTATCCATGTGCGGGGTGTACTCTGGCTTGTGCTTGCCGCGCAGACGGCGGGCAATCTCGGTGGCCAAGCGGCCCAGGGTCTTGCCGCTGGCGTCCACCACGTACCAGTCCTGCCTGATATCTGCGGGTTTTGCGGTATAGGTACTCATTGTGAAAATCATCGGGGCCAGAAAAGAGGGGCAATGGTACGGACTGGCCCCGGGACTGTCAATATTAAGCACTTGATTTACCCCCGTTTATGGAGGATCCATGAGCACGCAGCGCCGCTATTCCCCCCTCGATGACCTGATCCTGCGCCTGGACCGGACCATCGCCCCTGTCCTCGGCGCCGGCGCCCGTCCCGGCCGGGAAAACCCGGCCGCGGTCTGCCCGCCGGACACCCTGGTCCCGGCCGAATGCCGCCACGCGGCCGGCCTGATGCGGGTCAATCACGCCGGCGAGGTGTCCGCCCAGGCCCTGTATCAGGGCCAGGGACTCACCGCCCGCGACCCGGTGGTGCGCGAGAAAATGCAGCAGTCCGCCGACGAGGAGATCGACCACCTGGTCTGGTGCCGGGAACGGCTGGGGGAGCTGGACAGCCGTACCAGCTACCTGGACCCGCTCTGGTACGTGGGCTCTTTCACCCTGGGTGCCCTGGCCGGCCTGTGCGGGGATGCCTGGAGCCTGGGCTTTGTCGCCGAGACCGAGCGTCAGGTCGTGCAGCACCTGGATTCCCACCTGGCCCGGCTGCCGGCCGGCGACGAGCGGAGTCGGCGCATTTTGCTGCAGATGCGCGAGGACGAGCAGCACCACGGCACTGTGGCCCTGGAGGCCGGCGCCAGGCAGCTGCCGCCGCCCGTGCGGCGGCTCATGCGCCTGTGCTCCCGGGTTATGACCACCACCGCCTATTACCTCTGAAACCGGCCGTCCCGCGGGGCGAGACCGGCCTGTCCGGTACCCTTGAAAGTGCCCCGCCCGTCCCCATATAAGTGACAAGTGATACCAATCTCAGGAGGTGCACCATGTCACTGGTAAGATACGAACCCTTTGCCCTGCTGGACAGGCTAAACAGGGAACTGGGCCGGGCAGGCTGGCTGGAGCCGGCGGAAGCCGAGGATAGCTCCGACGTCGTCGTCAGCCACTGGCGCCCCGCGGTAGACATTAAGGAGGAGCCGGATCGCTTCGTCATCCTGGCAGACCTCCCCGGCGTCGACCCCGAGGAAATCGAAATTACGATGGAAAACGGCGTGTTGACCCTGAAGGGCGAGCGCAGCACGGAAAAGAAGGAAGAGCGCGAGGGCTATAAGCGCGTCGAGCGCGCCCGCGGTACTTTCTACCGGCGCTTCAGCCTGCCCGACACGGCGGACGCCGAGAAGATCGAGGCTCACAGCAAGGATGGCGTTCTGGAAATCGTGCTGCCCAAGCACGCCAAGGTTCAGCCCAAGCGGATCACTGTCAGCAGCTGAGGTAGTAACTCCCCGAAAGGCGGGTGAAAACCCGCCTTTTCTTTTCTCCCGCTACCGCCGGAAGTGAACTTTTTACGCGTACATTTTCTAATTGTGTGTGCGTAAAAAATCCAATAGGGAAAGCCATGCCTAAAATCAAGTCTGTGCGGTACCACATTTTCGTTTTCTGCCTGCTGCTGTTCACGGGTCCCGCTTCCTTCGCCGCCCTGCCGGTGGCGGTCGACGGCAGCAAGCTGCCCAGCCTGGCGCCAATGCTCAAGAACGCGACCCCGGCAGTGGTCAATGTGGCCACCAAGGGCACGGTCACCGTGCGTCAGAGTCCGCTGTTGATGGACCCGTTCTTCCGGCAGTTTTTCAATATTCCCGATCACCCCATTCAGAGGAAATACCAGGCCCTGGGTTCCGGCGTCATCGTGGACGCCAAGCGCGGCCTGGTCCTGACCAACAATCACGTCATCAAGAATGCCGATCAGATCACCGTGACCCTGCGCG
>JARRRO010000244.1:0-6166 GCA_037380645.1 Gammaproteobacteria bacterium
CATGCCCGGGGGTAAGGGCATGACCACACGCATGCGGCACGATATCAGCGCGACAATCCAGCACATGCCCCGGGGGCGGACGGGATGCGGGCCATAATCCTGGCCGCCGGTCACGGCGAGCGCATGCGCCCGCTCACCGATCACACCCCCAAACCCCTGCTCCCTGTCGGTGGCAAGCCACTTTTGCAATATCACCTGGAGAACCTGGCCCGGATATCGGTCCGCGACGTGGTGATCAACACGGGCCGTCTGGGACATCGCATCGAGGCGACCTTCGGCGATGGCAGATCTTGGGGGGTGAGCATTGTCTATTCCCACGAGGGGGAGAGTCCCCTGGACACCGGCGGCGGGATCCTCCGCGCCCTGCCGCTCCTGGGTGCGGGGCCGTTCCTGGTGGTGAACGGCGATGTCTGGACCGACTACGACTTCCGCCGCCTGCCGGCCGGCCTGGACGGCGACCTGGCCCATCTGGTCATGGTGGACAACCCGACCCACCACCCGGAGGGGGATTTCTGTCTTGCCGACGGTCGCCTGCGGGCCCAGGGCGAACCGCGCCTGACCTACGCCGGCCTGGGGGTGTTCTCCCCGGCATTGTTCGAGGACTGTAAGGAGGCGGCCTTCCCCCTGGCACCGCTGCTGCGGTGCGCCATGGGAGAGGACCGGGTAGGCGGGGAGTATCACCCCGGGGCCTGGTGCGACGTGGGCACCCCGGAGCGATTACAAGCACTTGATTCGAAATTAAAAAACAGTGTGTAAGCGCTAACGTCTCAGGCCGTGTACCCCGCATATGGGGGCAAAACTGCGAACCGGTTCACAATATATGGATATCCCCCCCTAACTTACGTATAGTAGCGCCGGGATTTAAAGGAAGAGGGACATCGATGCCATTGCCGACTTTGCGCAGCGGTACGGCCGTTGCCGCGCTTGTTTTCGTCCCTCTTTTCCTGACCTCCCGGTACACAGCGGCGCCGGGTGTGACTGCCGATACGCCTCCCTCCCGGCCCGGCCCCCTCGCCGGCCATGCCGCCGAAACCACCCCTAGTCACCTGCGCGTCCTCTATACCCGCTCCGACGACGCCGACGGTCCCAGTCCCATAGAGAAGAAGCTGCTGCGGCAGTTTAGCCGGACCCAGGGGCTTAAGCCGGTGTGGATACCGGTCAAGGACGGCTGGCACCTGCTGCAGGGACTGCAGGAAGGCCGCGGCGACGTGGCCGTGCCCCCGCCCGTTGCCCCCGTGACCGGGCCGGACACCCCGGTGCCGGAGACCCTGCCCTGGGGGATGTCCCGCCAGCAGGTGGTGGGCCGGGAAGGCAGCGGTGCCGTCCACAACCTGGCGGAGCTGGGTCTGCGTCAGATCGCCCTGCGCCCGGATTCGCCGGCCTGGTCCCTGCTGCAACCCATGCTGCGCAAGCATCCGGCCATGGACCTGGTGGCCATCCCGGCCGGGCTCAGCGATCGCCAGGTCCTGGAGCGGGTTAAGATCGGACGCTACGACCTGGCGGTGCTGGACAGCCTGGCCCTGCAGAGCTATCTGCCCTACTACCCGGACCTGAAGGTGCAGCTGGGGCTGGGAAAACAACACGCCCGGCGCTGGCTGATCCGGCCGGATGCGGCCGATCTGCAGACCGCACTGAATCGCTTTTTGAACCGGAAGCACCTGGAACTGAACATGGCGCGGGTGTACCGGGAGGACCTGCCGCAGCTGCAGCAGCGCAAGATGCTGCGCCTTATCACCTCCCGCAGTCCGGTCAACTACTATTTCGATCACGGCCGGCTCAAGGGCTTTGAATATGATCTGATCAAGCGCTTTGCCCGGCAGCACAACATGCGCGTGGACGTGGTCATCGCCTCCACCGATGCCGAGATGCGGGCCCTCCTGCGCCAGGGCCGGGGCGACGTCATCGCCGCCTCCCTGCCGGCCGAGGCTTATGCCGGTGCCAAGGGGGTGAAGACCTCGCACCCGTACAATTACGCGACACCGGTGCTGGTGGGGCGCGCCAACGGCCGACCTCTGCATGACATCACCGATCTCGCCGGCCGGACCGTGTGGCTGCCGGCGGAAAGCCCCTGGTACGGGCTGCTGCAGTCTATCCGCCGCCGCGGCATCGGTGTGAAGATCCGCCGGGCCCCGCCCGAGGTGAACACCGAGGCGGCGCTGTTCCGTGTCGCCCGGGGCATGTATGACCTGACCGTCATAGGCTCCCAGTCGGAGAAGGCGGAATTCGCCCGCCAGCTCAACCTCAAGGCCCAGTTCAACCTGTCGGGGCTGCGGCCGCTGGTCTGGGCCGTGCGCCAGTCCGACACCCAGCTGCTGTCCGCCCTGAACGCCTATATAGACCAGGAATACCGGCAGGGCTTCTACAATGTGGTCTACAACAAGTACATCGACCATCCCGAGCCGCAGAAGGCCAGCGCCGAACTGCTAACCGGGGTGTCGGAGCTCTCTCCGTTCGACGGCATCGTGCGCGACTATGCCGAGCGCTACGGTTTCGACTGGCGCCTGATCGTGGCGCAGATGTACCAGGAGAGCCGCTTCGACCCTGCCGCGGTCTCCTACGCCGGGGCCCGGGGGCTGATGCAGCTGCTGCCCGCGGCGGCGGAACAGGTCGGGGTGGAGCACCGGGACGACCCGGCGAAAAACATCCGCGGCGGGATCCGCTATCTGAACTACCTGCGCAGCCGGTTCGAGGAATCGGATCTGCCCCTGGAGGTGCGCACCTGGTTTACCCTGGCCGCCTATAACGCCGGCTACAACCGGGTCAGCCAGGCGCGGCGGCTGGCGGGCAAGATGCACCTGAATCCCGACCGCTGGTTCGACAACGTGGAGAAGGCCATGTTGGTCATGGCGCGACCCCGCCACAAGGACGGCTCGCTGGTGCGCACCTGCCGCTGCGGACAGACTGTGGTCTATGTCCGTGAGATACGCACCCTGTACAATAACTATGTACGCCTGACCCAGTCCGTCCGGACCGCCCCGAAGGCTTTTGCATGCGTGAAGCTCGGCAGACCGCATGCAGAGAATGTTTCCTATTCGTTGTTGATCTCCTCCGCGTCTTCTGCGGCTGAAATCCCTGGTTCCGAATCGGAAGTGTCCGTCTCGCTGGCGGCTTCGGTGATGCCCTCGATGGCGACCTGGGTGGTACGGGTCATGGGGACAAAGTGGGTCTTCTCCTCGGGCGCCATCACCTTCGGGAAGCGCCAGCGGTAGTATTGGATGAGCGCCGCCTGGATCACGCCGAAAGCGGCGAAAAAGCCGAACAGGCTGTCGCGGCCGAACCACTGCATCAAAGGACCGGCCACGAGGGGGCCGGCCATGGCGCCGATCCCGTACACCATCAGCAGGTTGCCGCTGGTCTCCACGTTTTCCGAGGCATCGGTGAAGTCGTTGGTGAGCGCGGCGCTGACGGAATAATAGGAAAACATCATGCCGCCGTAGAAGAACATGATGATGGCCAGCCACAGGGGCGTGTTCATCGGGACCAGGGGGGCGCCGCCGGCGATGACGGCGCCGAGCAGGCTGATGCCAAACAGGACCTGGCGGCGGTCGCGCCGGTCCGATAAATGGCCTATGGGCAGCTGCAGGAGGGCGCCGCCGATGATGGCGGCGCTCATGAAGACCGCGATGCCTTCCCGGGACAGGCCCGCCTGCAGGGCGAACAGGGGGCCCAGCCCCCAGAAGGCGCTGCTGGTGAGGCCGGCGATGAAACTGCCGACAAATCCCGACGGGACCGACCGGTAGAGCTTGCGCAGGTCCAGCCGGACCTCGGTGACGGGGACCGGCTCCGCCAGTCGGGTCATGGCCACCGGCACCAGCCCCAGGGAAAACAGGATGGCCGAGACGGCAAACAGCCGCATGTTGGTGATATCACCGGCCAGGATCAGGAACTGGCCCAGGGCCAGGGCCAGCAGGGTGATGAGCATGTAGGTGGCGAACACGCGGCCGCGCACCTCGTTGTGGGACTGGGCATTGAGCCAGCTCTCGATGATCATGTAGATGCCTACCAGGCAGGTGCCGGTGACAAAGCGCGTCAACATCCACACCACAGGATGGATCCACAGGCTGTACACCAGCACCGTGCAGGAGGCGAGGGAGGCCACCACCGTGAAGCTGCGGATATGCCCCGCGCGCCGGATCAGCCGGGGGCAGAAATAGGTGCCGAAGATGAAGCCGAGAAAGTACAGCGAGACGATGATGCCGATGGCGGTCTCGGAATAGCCCTCCAGGGAAGCGCGCAGGGACAGCAGAGTACCCAGCAGGCCGCTGCCCAGGAGCAGGATGGCAATGCTGAACAGCAGGCTGGAGACGGTGATGATGGTTCTATGCATGTCCCGTAGTTGTCATAAGCCGGTTTTTTTCCTGCGCCCGTCGAGAGGATGAAAAAAACCGTGGATCATTGTCGTTACGGCAAAAAGATCAAGTCCTTTTGACTCCGGACGGTTTTGACATCCGCTGTTAGTCGTGTAGGGTAAGGGAAGCATAGTTAGAGCCGCTTCTGACCACAACTCCCGCCTGTTGTCATTTCTTATGGTTACCTATCCCGCCGCAGGCTGGTCAGAACGGCCGGCACGGTTGCGCGCCGCAAGCCGGCGCGCGCCAGACAGCCGGATTAAAGGAGGAAACCATGCCCAAGAAAAATTCAGACAAGTCCTATGTCGCCCTGCTGGGCTGGAGTCTCAATGCCATCGAGGGCGTGGACAAGTTCGATCGGCCCTACGTGGTGGTGGCCCCGTACTGGGCCGAGGACTATGCCCGCGAAAACGGCATACCCTACATCCCCTGGAATTTCGAGCGCCTCAATGATCGCTCCATGGAGATCGCCCAGACCCTCAAGGATGAGGGCGTGGACGTGGCCATCCCCCTGTTCGAGGAGACGGTGGAATGGGCCGGCGCCATCAACTCCGTGCTGCTGGGGCAGCCGCGGTTGTATGGCCAGGCCCTGCTGTTCCGCGACAAGGCGCTGATGAAGCGCCGCGCCCAGCTCGGCGGCATCCGCGTGGGCATCTTCGAGGAGGCCCATGACAGGGACGATGTCATCAGGTTCCTGAAGCGAGTCAACCAGACGCTGCTGAAGCTGGATGGCGACCCCAACGACCCCATTCACATGAAGGCCTTTGACAAGGCCGGCTGCCTGGGCCATCGCGTGATCAGGACGGTGGACGACGTGGCCAACATCTCGGACGAGGAGTTCCCGGCCTTGCTGGAGAGCCACCTGGACGGCTGGGAATTCGCCGTGGAAGCCTGGATCCACAACGGCAAGATCCGTTTTCTTAATATCTCCGAATACGTCACCCTGGGCTACTCGGTGTTCGTGCCTGCCACGCCGGAACTGGAAAGCTGGCGCGCGCTGATAACCCAGGAGATCGAGAAGCTGATCAAGACCTTCGATATAGACTTCGGGTTTATTCATCCTGAGTATTTCGTCACCAGCGACGGCACCCTGTATTTCGGCGAGGTGGCCTACCGGCCGCCCGGATTCAATGTGTTCGAGCTGTTGGAGCGCGCCTACGGCTTCAACGCCTACCAGGGGCTGGTGCTGGCGTTCGATCCAAAGACCACGGAGGAGGAGATCCAGAACTTCTTCCCGCGTGAGGTGGTGGGCGCCGGCGGTTATGCCGGTTGTTTCGGGGTCTATCCGCGCCGCCGCGTGGTGACGGAGCTGCAGATCCCCGAGGAGACGGAGCAGCATCCGAATTTCGAGTTTCACGAACTGCGGCCGCCGCAGGAACAAAAGGTGACCAAGCGAACGGCCTTCGGAACGCACTGGGGGCTGGTATACTTCTTTGGTGACGACCCGCACAAGATGCGGGACCTGTTGAAGCATCAGGAAGAACTGGACTTTTACGTATAAACCGGACACGGGTGTGAGCGACAGCCAGGCGCCAAATACCGCAGCCGCGCCAGGGAGGACACTGGAGACGCTGACGGCCCGCTATGAGGCGGTGCTGGAGCGCCTGGCCGGTGCCAAACCCTTCGCCAAGGCCCGGTACATCAATGAATTCCTGGAGGTGGCCCGGCGACTGCTGGCGTCGCCGGGTGGCGTCGAGTTCCTGGCGGGGCAGGCCACGGCCTTCGACCGGGCCGGGGTGTTCCAAGGGACGGACTGGGACAGGCCCGAACAGCTGCAGCCCGGACTGGTGCCGGCAACCCTGACCGGCGGCAGCCGG
>JARRRO010000245.1:0-3232 GCA_037380645.1 Gammaproteobacteria bacterium
CTGGAAAACATCAGCTTCCCGCCCAGTTTCTCCAGGGCCGGGATCACCTTGACGGCCCGGCATCCCATGGACAATCCAGGGAAACGCCAAGCCCAGTCCTCGACCCGATCCGCCAGCCGTTTCAATGTTGGATCGTCGGGTTCCGTCGAATGCGCCACACCAATCCTGCCACCGGGTCTGGTCACGCGGTACAACTCCCGTACCCCGGCTTCAGGATCATAAAGGGGACACAGGCTGTAGGTTGAGAGGACGACGTCAAAGGAATCATCCGCGAAAGGCAGGTGCACCATGTCGCCGTTCTCGAATGCCACCCGGTCCTGCAAACCCGCCCGAACGACTTTGGCTCGTGCCACCGCCAGCATGGCGTCACTCAGATCAAACATCGTCACTCTGCCGTCGGGGCCGGCTTTCTCTGCGGCCATAACCCCGGTCGTCCCCGTTCCGGCCCCGCAATCCAGCACTTTATCGCCTTCCCTGACTGAATTTTCAACGAGCAGCCTTCTGCCTCTTTGATCGGCCCTCGCCGTCAGAAATGCATGCTGAAAATCATAGCGTTTTGCAATACGCCCATAAACACTCTTCAGCTTATCCATGTCCAGCGCTTTACGCATCGCCCTCCCCTTTCAACAACCTAAGCGCCGCGGCAGTGCCGGTCGTCACGACTCAGCCCCGGCGCATCCACCTGGCTCCGGGCGGCGGGATACGTCCGCGCGGCGGACCGGCGGACACCGGCGTGCCCCGGAAGCAGCCGATGGTATAGGGATATTCCATTGTCAGGACGTAGTGGTACATGTTCACCATCTTGCCGTCCCACATAATCCTGCTGGTAGTGCCGTGACAGGCATCCAGGTCGGTGTTGTGCAGGATGCGCCCCGTGGCCAGGTCGCGCATGCCGTAGATGCCGAAGCCGTCCAGGGCGTAACCGACCAGTTTGGAGGTAATCTCATTGGCCATGCAAGGCGACGGGCCATGGTAGTGGTACTGTCCGCGGCGCTGCGGATGGCCGTTGCAGATGTCCTGGATCTCGTGTGCCGCCGCGTCATTGCCGCTGTCGTCAACAGCGTTGTAGATGGCGGCCCCGTCCAGGGCGATGCCGATCATGCCCATGGGGACGCAGGAAGGCTGTGCCGCCGGCACGGGATGAGCGGGCAGCTTCAGGGTCACGTCCTGGGCGCGTATGGAATTGGGATTGCGGTCATACCGGTAGGCCGGATCGGAGGGCGCGATGGGGAAAATGCCGGTAGGGTGATCCGGCAGGTTATTGGTGCTGATGATGCGCGTGTCCCCCTCGGTAGCGATGGAGATGCGATGAGACGGCCAGGACACGCTGCCCTGCACCGCCGGTTTTTCAGCCGGGTCCCAGGTTGCGCCATGGATCCAGGGACCGCCGTGCACGGCGCCGCCGCGGCGCCAGTGGTGTGCGCAGGGCATGAGGTAGCCGACACGCGGCGACATTGATATCTTGCCGTCGCCTATTGGCAGTTCAGCGGCCTGCAGCGGGACTGACGCGAGAACGAGCAGGAACGCCGTGACCGGCGCCGGGATCTTATTGGACAGCATGGCTGACTTCCCAGGTTATGCCCGGAACGGGCGCGAGTTTATCATTAGCAACGCCGCTTATTGTGCACTGATTGAACCGGTAGAGGAAAGACTGATCCGAAATATATTGGAAACAGTGCTCGCTTTTATAACGGCTTGACGGCGCGGAACCTGAGTCGGACGTAGTCTGCATACCAGTCCCCTTTCTCATCAACAAGCACCGGCCGCAGCGCCTCGACGACTTCGGCTATCAGTGCCTGTCTGTCGGCCTCGGGCACGACAGAGAGGTAGGGGGTGGCAAGCGTTTTCACCCAGCCGCCGACGTCACCGGGGAGGCGCGTGGGGCGGGGAAAGAGGTCGATGCTCTCCACCCTGAATCCCGCCGCCTCCAGCAGGCCACGATATTCTTCAGGCCCCGGGAAAAACCAGGGCTCGGGAACCTTTGCGCCTCGTGCGGCAAGCGCCTTCCCCAGGGCGCCGACAATGGCGGTGACGTTGCCTTGGCCGCCCATCTCCCCGACAAAACGCCCGCCCGGCTTCAGCGCCCGCCATACACCGGCGATGACGGCCTCGGGTTCTTTCATCCAGTGCAGGGCGGCGTTGGAGAATACGGCATCGAATTCCTGCTCGAAATCGAGGGCATTGCCGTCCATTACCCGGGCGTCCAGCCCCCGTGCCCTGGCCGCCTCGATCATCTCCGGACTGGCGTCGACGCCGACCACCTCGCAGCCAAGTTCCGAGAGCTTTGCCGTCAGCGCCCCGTCACCGCAGCCCAGGTCCAGGATGCGCTCACCCGGCGCCGGGGACAGCAATTCAACCACCACCATGCCGAGTTCGGAGACAAACCGGGCATTCCGGTCATAGTCCTCCGCGTTCCATTTTTGCTCGGGTTTTTCAGTCATGGATTTATGGGGCTATAAGTGGCCTTCACTCATACATCCCGGCGCCGACGATCAGTGGTTCACCGTCAACAATAACTTTTTTGACATAGGTGGTCTTGGTGGCTTCAACATGGGGCATTCCGGGGCGCGGCCATTTGTAGGTTACCCAGCCGCTGCCCTGCTTGAGAGCCAACCTGATGTAGTCACGGACAAGGTACTTGCCGGTACTGTCCGTTGCATCCCACAGGCTGCGTCCCTCAAGTGAGGGAAAGGCCGGATTGACCAGTTCGATGCCGGTGGCCGAGGTGACAAAGACATAGGTGTCGTGGAAGAAAAAGCGGCTTTTCTTGTCACGCAGGGTTGTGAAAGCTTTCCGGCCCTGTTGCGCCAGCAAAGCGGCCGCTGCCTCGACTTCTTCGACCAGGAAGGCTTTTTCCATGCCGGCATCGTAAATCCCGCTGCCCACCAGGTAAGTTTTCCCCGATGGCGCGGTGGCGCGCACAATATAAGTGGATTTCCACAACGGGAGATAGTCGTGGGGACGATTCCACTGGTAGTGAACCCAGCCTTTGCCGTCCCTACTGGAAGCAATATCCACGAACATCTTTCCTATAGGCTTGCCGCCGACATCTTTCAGCCCGATGAGATTCTGCTTTTCATGCGCCGGGTCAGGCGGATAGACATATCGATTGCCCTGAAGATCCCAGACAAAGACATAACGGTCACCCTTATACCAGCGGCTGTTGGCCTGGCGGAATTCGTCAAAAGCAGCCTCTCCCCGGGCATGTATCTCTCCGGCGGCAGCTTTCACA
>JARRRO010000246.1:0-3231 GCA_037380645.1 Gammaproteobacteria bacterium
CCAGCCCCGGACCACGTAGCCCTTGTCCAGGATCTGCTGCATGACGCCCACGGCGAGGTTGATGGGGATGGCGAAGCCGATGCCCTGGGAGCCGCCGCTCTGGGAATAGATGGCGGTGTTGATGCCCACCAGCCTGCCGCTGGCGTCGATCAGGGCCCCGCCGGAGTTGCCGGGATTGATGTCCGCGTCGGTCTGGATAAAGTCCTCAATGGCCGAGATCCCCAGCCGCTGCCGGCCCATGGCGCTGACGATGCCCTGGGTTACCGTCTGGCCGAAATTGTAGGGATTGCCGATGGCCAGGACCACGTCCCCCACCTGCACTCGATCGGAATCACCGATGGGTGCCGAGGGCAGGTCCTTGAGGCCGATCTTGAGCACCGCCAGGTCGGTTTCCGCGTCGATGCCGACGACGGAGGCCTTGGCCTGGCGGCCGTCCGCCAGGGTGATCAGGATCGCCGAGGCCTGGTTGATGACGTGGGCGTTGGTGAGTACGTAACCGTTCTGGTTCAGGATCACCCCGGAGCCGAGGTCGGTGTTGACCTGCTGCTGCGGCTTCTGTTCACCGAAAAAACGCCGGAACAGCGGGTCCCGGAACATCGGCGGGACCGGACGCTGTACCAGGCGGGAGGCGTAGACGTTGACCACCGACGGGGCCACACGCCGGATCGCCGCGTGATAGGAGGACGTGCTGTCTCCCGTGCTCCCCGCGACGGCAGGTGCGGCGTCGCGGTGCCGAAGCGGCAGCAGATCGGGGTAGAACGCCAGTATCACGAAGGCGATGGCCAGGCCGCCGAGCACGGACTGGGCGAGAAACTTGAGCAGCTCTTTGAAGCGTCGGTGGTCCATGGGGTCCGGGTTTAATGCAATCGATGATCCGAGGGAAGAGTTTAGCAGGCGCCGGCGATTTTCCGGAAAGAACTGGCCTTCACTTATGTCCTTGATATATCATGTTTGGGTTTCGCCTCGAACAAGAAGATTTTCAATTCCTCGTGGGACAATTCTAATAATGAGTGACAACGGCATTAATTCCAATCGCCGGCGCTTTCTGTCCACGGCGGCGACGGTGGTTGGCGGCGTCGGCGTCGTGGCCGCCGCATCCCCATTCGTCGCTGCCATGACGCCAAGCGCCAAGACCAAGGCCATCGGCGCACCGGTGGAAGTGGATATTAGCGGACTTGAACCGACCAAGCTAATGATTAAGAAGTGGCGGGGCAAGCCGGTATGGATACTGCGACGTAGTAGCGAGCAGCTGCATGAGATAAAAGAAGTGGACGCCCAGATGCGCGATCCGGATTCGGACGAGCAGAGCCAGCAGCCCGCCTATGCGAAGAATGAATACCGTTCCATCAAGCCGGAATACCTGGTGGTTGTCGGCATCTGCACCCACCTCGGCTGTTCGCCCAATTACGTCCCCCGCGACGAAGCGGAGACCTACGGTCTGGGCGGCGGCTGGAAGGGCGGCTTCTTCTGCCCCTGTCACGGCAGCCGTTACGACCTGGCCGGACGGGTGTACAACGACGTCCCGGCGCCGAAAAATCTGGTGATCCCCCCCTATCACTTCGTCAACGACACCATGGTGGTGGTCGGCGAAAGTTCCGGAGAAAAGGCATGAGCGCGGTGCCGAACGCACTGACCCGGCTGCGCGACTGGGTGGACGCCCGCTGTCCCCTGATGGAGCAATGGAACAAGCACCTCGCCAAATACTACGCCCCCAAGAACTTCAATTTCTGGTACTACTTCGGCTCCCTGGCCATACTGGTGCTGGTGATGCAGATCCTGACCGGCATCTGGCTCACCATGAACTACAAGCCGGACGCCACCCAGGCCTTCGCCTCGGTGGAATACATCATGCGCGACGTGGACTGGGGATGGTGGATACGCTACATCCATTCCACCGGGGCGTCGGCCTTCTTCATCGTCATTTACCTGCACATGTACCGCGCCCTGCTGTACGGCTCCTACAAGAAGCCTCGGGAACTGCTGTGGATCATCGGCATGTTCATCTATCTGTCCCTGATGGCGGAGGCCTTCTTCGGTTACCTGCTGCCCTGGGGACAGATGTCCTACTGGGGCGCCCAGGTGATCACCTCCTTGTTCGGCGCGGTGCCCTGGGTCGGCAGTCATCTGGCCCTCTGGATCCGGGGCGACTACGTCGTCTCCGACGTCACCCTGAACCGCTTTTACGCCTTCCACGTTGCCGCCCTGCCTCTGCTCCTCTGCGCCCTCGCGTTTATCCACATCATCGCCCTGCATGAAGTGGGTTCCAACAACCCGGACGGTATAGAGATCAAGAAGCACAAGGACGCCAACGGCATCCCCCTGGACGGTATTCCCTTCCATCCCTACTACACCGTCAAGGACATGTTCGGCGCGGTGGTGTTTCTGATCCTGTTTTTTGCGGTGGTATTCTGGGCGCCGGAAGTGGGCGGCTATTTCCTCGAACACAATAATTTCTTCCCGGCCGATCCCCTGAAGACGCCGGCCCATATCGAACCGGTCTGGTATTTCACGCCTTTCTACGCCATCCTGCGCGCCATCCCCGAGAAACTCCTCGGCGTCAGCGCCCTGGGCATGGCGGTAATACTGTTCTTCTTCCTGCCGTGGCTGGATCGCGGCGAGGTCAAGTCCATCCGCTACCGCGGCTACAAGTACAAGGCTGCCCTGGCCGTCTTTACCGTCGCCTTCCTGTGGCTGGGCTGGCTGGGCATGGAGCCGCCCACGCCCACCCATAACTGGATGGCGAGATTCAGCGCGATCATCTACTTCCTGTATTTTCTCCTGCTTCCCGCCTATACCACTTCCGATTACCATATCGCCGCGCGGCTGTACAAATGGTTGCTGCGGTCGGGGGTCTGGTTGATGGTGGCGCTCTTTGACGGGTACTACTTCTGGTTTTTGTTCAACGGCGAGGAAACAGGCCTGGTGTATACCTTGTTCATAGCGGGCATTACGCTCCTGGCCGTGCTCCTGGAGGCGGGTAAATTCTACAAACGGGACCAGGACAAGCCGGTTCCCGAGAGGGTGACCTCGTGATGATGCGCATATGCACACTGCTCGTTCTCCTGGCCGTCGCCGCTCCGACCATGGCGGCCGAAGGTGACACCATCTATCACATGAAGGTCAATCTCTCGGACAAGGCCTCCCTGCGCAGGGGCGCGCGCACCTTCGTCAACTACTGTCTCAGCTGCCACTCCGCCTCCTTCATGCGCTATAATCGCATGGGCCGCGACC
>JARRRO010000247.1:0-3211 GCA_037380645.1 Gammaproteobacteria bacterium
CCGGTCAGCTCGCGACCCTGCCCGGCGCAGCCGGGCCCGGTGTTGCCCCTTTCCTGTCTTCTCTTCCGCGCTAAAACTGGAGCGGGAAACGAGACTCGAACTCGCGACCCCAACCTTGGCAAGGTTGTGCTCTACCAACTGAGCTATTCCCGCTTATGACGTTCCCATAACGCTACGTGCCTGCATCCATCCCTGGTGGGGGCTACCGGCTCGTCATCCCTGACTCGCGCTCGCCGGGAAATTCATTCACAGGATGAATTTCTTTATCCGGCTCGCCCAACTGAGCTATTCCCGCTTATGTCATACCGATGCCGGGGACAGCGCTCCACAACATCCCCGCCGATGGCGGGCAGACTATTTTAACGGCGCCCGGAAAACTGTCAATGACCGCGGCTATTCACCGGAATCCAGCTGTTTCAGCCTGGGCCAGGCGCTGATCAGATACTGGAACATGGACCACAATGTCAGCACGGCGGCGAGGTACAGCAGCACCAGCCCCACGTCGTAGACGGGGACTGACCATATCCTGTCCCGATAGATGAGCAGGACCAGCGCCGCCATCTGGGCGATGGTCTTGATTTTTCCGCAGACGGAGACGGAAACCCGGCTGCGCGCACCCAGTTCCGCCATCCATTCACGCAGGGCGGAAACGGTGATCTCCCTGCCTATGATGACCGCCGCCGGCAGGGCCAGCCAGGGCGTGGGATCGTGGGCCACCAGCAATACCAGAACTATCGCCACCATCAGCTTGTCCGCCACCGGGTCCAGAAACGCCCCCAGTTTGGAGATCTGTCCGAGCTTCCTCGCCAGATACCCGTCCAGCAGATCGGTCAGGGCGGCGAGAGCGAAGATCAGGCAGGCCAGGAGATTGCTCCAGCGAAACGGCAGGTAAAACACCAGTACGAAGATCGGGATCAGCCCGATCCGCAATAACGTCAGACTGTTGGGGATATTCATCGGTTATTGATCATGGAAGGTGTCATAGATCTTTTGCGCCAGATTCTTATTGATCCCGCTGACCTTGGCAAGGTCTTCCACCCCTGCCCTTTCCACCCCCTGGAGTCCGCCGAAATGCCGAATCAACTGCTGGCGACGCTTGCTGCCTATGCCTTCTATGCTTTCCAGCAGGGATACCCCGCGTTTTTTCTGCCGTCGCTGGCGGTGGCCGGTAATGGCGAAGCGGTGGGCCTCGTCCCGGATCTCCTGGATCAGATGCAGCAGCGGCGAAGCCGGTGGCAGATGCAGCTCGCGCCCGCCGTCGGAGAGGATCAGCGTCTCCAGACCGGGCCGGCGGGACGGTCCCTTGGCCACGCCCAGCAGGGGGATATCCGCCAGCTGCAGTTCCGCCAGGACTCCCCGCACCGCGCCGACCTGTCCCTTGCCGCCGTCCACCAGGATCAGATCGGGCAGCCTGCCCTCCTCCTTCCTGATCCGTGTATAGCGCCTCTCTATCACCTGACGCATGGCGGCGTAGTCATCGGCGGCGGTTACGGCGGCGATGTTGAAACGCCGATAATCGGACTTCAGCGCCCCCTCCACGCCGTAGACGACGCAGGAAGCCACGGTGGCTTCGCCGCCGGTATGGCTGATATCGAAGCACTCGACGCGCTCTATGGGCTCCTCCAGCCCGAGCAGTTCACGCAACTGCTCGAGGCGCTCCGCGTACTTCTGCCGCCGGGACAGGTATTCCTGCAGGGAGATAGCGGCGTTTTCCCCGGCCATCTCCAGCCAGCGGGCGGCGTCGCCGCGGGGGCGGTGGCGCAGGCGTACCGCCGTCCCCGCCCGTTCCGGCAGCAGCCGTTCCAGCAGGGGGGCATCCTCCGGCCGGTGGCTTAAATAGATCACCGGGGGGATGCGGCGTTCTCCGCCGCCACTCAGGTAATACTGGGTCAGGAACGCCGTGATGATCGCTGCCGGCGTCTCGCCCTCGCTGTGCCGGGGGAAAAACGCCTTGTTGCCCAGGTGGCGTCCGCCGCGCAGGTAGAAGACCTGGACGCAGGCCTGTCCGCCCTGGAGGCGGCAGGCGATGATGTCTGATTCCCCCCGCGGCGCGGTGATGTGCTGGGACCCCTGGATGCGCCGCAGGCTGGCGATCTGATCCCGGTAATGGGCGGCGCGTTCGTAGTCCAGGTTATCCGCGGCCCGCTGCATGGGGGTCAGGAGCGATTCGATGACCTCTTCGTTGCGCCCCTCCAGGAACAGGACGGCGCGTTCCACATCCTCCGCGTAGGCCTCAGGCTCGACATAACCCACGCACGGCGCCGAGCAGCGCTTGATCTGATACTGCAGGCAGGGGCGACTGCGGTTGCGAAAGAAACTGTCGTCGCACTGCCGGATCTGAAACAGCTTCTGCACCAGGTTCAGGGTGCGCCGGGCGGAGCCGGCGCTGGGATAGGGTCCGAAATAACGTCCCTTGCCGCTGCGGGCGCCGCGGTAGAAGCTCAGCCTGGGGTAGTCGTGGCCGCTGTCCAGATACAGGTAGGGATAGCTCTTGTCATCCCGGAAGAAGACGTTGTAACGGGGCCGGTACTCCTTGATGAGATTGCTCTCCAAAAGCAGCGCCTCGCCCTCCGTGGCGGTGACCGTGACCTCGATGTCGCAAACCTGCCGGACCATGGCCCGGGTCTTGGGGGAATCCTGGCGGCGTCCGAAATAACTCCCCACCCGCTTCTTCAGATTGGCGGCCTTGCCCACGTACAGGACCCCGCCATCCGCATCCAGCATGCGGTACACCCCCGGGCGGGTGGTCAGGCGGGCCACGAACTGCTTGGGATCAAATTCGTTCAATACTTTCTTTATCAATCCGTTATATCCAACAACTTATGTATCTTATCAAAAATCCCGTAAAACATGGCCGGGGTCAGCCGGCGCGTCTGGGTGTTGTAGCGGCTGCAGTGATAGGAGGCAATCAGATGGCCTCCCCCGGAGAGGGGGTAACAGCGCCCGTGGCCGAAAGGATGCTCCCGTCGCGGCAGATCCAGGGCCCGCAGCACGGCCTCGTGAGCGATGCGCCCCAGGGCCAGCACCGCCCCTTGCCGGCGCAGTGACGCCAGTTCCGCCCTGAGATAACCGTTGCAGTTTCGGACCTCCCCGCCCGTGGGCTTGTTGCCGGGGGGGAGGCACTTGACCGCATTGGTGATACGGCAGCGGCGCAGCTTCAATCCGTCTGCGGCGTGCACGGCCTCGCCCCGATTACTGAAACCGTAGCGAT
>JARRRO010000248.1:0-3204 GCA_037380645.1 Gammaproteobacteria bacterium
GAGCGGCGTATGCAGGGCGGGGGTAACGTTCCAGATGACCATATAACCGATGAAACAGGCCAGCACGAATACGGTGAAGTGCGACATGAACGCCGGCGGTCCCACCAGCCCCAGGCCGAACAGGACCAGCCCCCCCAGCAGGAAGGTCACCACCGGTCCCCAGACCCCCGGTTTCTTTTCCTCCTTGGGAGGCGGGGGTGGCGCCTTGGCGGCCGCTTGCTTTGGGGCGGCGGAGATCTTGGGCGCCGGCGGCGGCCAGGTGATCTCGCCTTCCTTGATCACGGTGGCGCCGCGCACGGCCTCATCCTCGAAGTCCACGGTGATCTCGCCGTTCTTCTCGGGGGTCATGTCGGTGAGGAGGTGGCGTAGATTGGTGGCGTAGAGCTGGCTGGACTGGGTGGGCAGGCGGCTGGGCAGATCGGTGTAACCGATGATGGTAACGCCGTGCTTGACCACCACCTGGTCCTTCTCCGTGAGCTTGCAGTTGCCCCCCTGTTCCGCGGCCAGGTCGACGATGACGCTGCCGTTGCGCATGGACTTCACCATGTCCTCGGTGACGAGTTCCGGGGCGGGTTTGCCGGGAATGAGGGCGGTGGTGATGATGATGTCCACCTCCTTGGCCTGCTGGGCGAAGAGCTCCATCTCCGCCTTGATGAATTCCTCGCTCATGACCTTGGCGTAACCGCCAACCCCGGAGCCTTCCTCCTCGAAGTCCAGCTCCAGGAACTCCGCCTCCAGGCTTTCCACCTGTTCCTTGACCTCGGGTCGCGTATCGAAGGCGCGGACAATGGCGCCCATGCTGCCGGCGGCGCCGATGGCCGCCAGGCCCGCCACGCCGGCGCCGATGATCAGGATCTTGGCGGGGGGGATCTTTCCGGCGGCGGTGATCTGGCCGGTGAAGAAGCGACCGAAATTTTCGGCCGCCTCGATCACGGCCCGGTAGCCGGCGATGTTGGCCATGGAACTCAGGGCGTCCATTTTCTGGGCGCGGGAGATGCGGGGGACGCTGTCCATGGCCAGGACGGTGGCGCCGGTGGCGGCCATGCGCTGCATGAGGTCCTCATTCTGGGCCGGCCAGATGAAGCTGATCAGGGTCTGGCCGGAGCGCAGCAGCTCGGTTTCGTCCAGATCCAGGTCGGGATGGTGTCCCGGGGCGCGGACCTTGAGGATGATGTCGCAGGATGACCACAGGCTGCGCGTATCGGAGATGATTTCCACGCCCGCTTCGCGGTAGGCCTCGTCGGAGAATTTGGCGGCGTCGCCGGCGCCGCTCTCGACGGCGACGGTGAACCCGAGTTTCTGCAACTGGGTGGCCGCCTCAGGCGTGGTGGCCACGCGTTTCTCACCCGCATGGACCTCTCTGGGCACACCGATTTTCATCGTATTATCCCCCAAGTGATTGGTTGTGAATGCTTGAGACCGTCTGCGCGTCCATGACCGGCCCGGAACTCGCCGCTCTCGGTGGTAGTGCTGTCCCCGACCGGACTCGGCGGGTCTCGATAAGGCCGTGGCCGTGGTTGGATGCCGCGCCGGTCTGGCTGCAAACTACTCCATCAGAGCCTCGTTCCTGATGCAGCATTGGGCAGAAAGGTATAAGCCGGCTAATCCTAGCATGTAACCGGGAAAAAGTTAAAACCGTAAAAAACCCGGCTCAAGGCCGGGTTTTGAAAAGGATACTGCGAGGAGGATTATCTCCTGCCCGAGAACGCCGCCAGCAGTTGCAGCAGGCTCAGGAAGAGATTGTAAATCGCGACATACAGGCTTATGGTCGCCATGATGTAGTTGGTCTCCCCACCATGGATCATCTCGCTGGTCTTGTACAGGATATACCCTGACATGAGCAGGATGAAGATGGCGGAAACCGCCAGGGACAGGCTGGGCAGGTTAAAGATCATCGCACCGATGCCTGCCAGGAAGGCGACCAGTATGCCCACAAACAGGAAGCCGCCCATGAAGCTGAAGTCCTTGCGCGTCACCAGGGCGTATCCAGACAGGCCCAGGAAGATGACGCCGGTACCGCCCAGGGCGGTCATGACCAGTTCGGTGCCGTTGGAGAAAGTGTGGATATAGGCGTTGAGCAGCGGCCCCAGGGTCAGTCCCATGAAACCGGTGAGGGCGAAGATGGAAAGCAGCCCCCAGGCGCTGTTGCGCAGACTGGTGGTCAGGAACAGCAGGCCGAAATAGCCGCCCAGGGTTACCAGCGGGCCCATGAACGGCATGTTCACCGCCATGGCGATGCCGGCGGTCAGGGCGCTGAACAGCAGCGTCAGGGACAGCAGTATGTAGGTGTTTTTTATGAGCTTGTTAATCGCCAGGACGGACTCGGCCGGGCGCGCTACGGCATACGGTTGTTGGCTCATGGTTGCCTTTACCTCTGGTTGCGGTATTAACGGTTAATAGTGGCGATCTCGGCGGACAAATTCAAGCCGACCACATAATTCATTAGAATCCCCGGAGCGTGAAAGTTCCCTTGTTTTTTCTTTTATTTCAAGGCGTTGTTTCTTTGCACGGGGGCGTTGCCCGTTTTCCGGAAAGTGTGAACAAAGTGCCGGATCCTGGCGGCATTGGCGCCGAAGTCGCCGACGCCCACACGGGAGGCGGAGCGGACGTCGATGCGGCTCCCCGTTCCCCGGGGCTGGATGCGGACGACGATATCATCCGTGAAGTGGAAGAGGGGGGTGGAATCGGTCGCTTCTATCCTGCCGGCAGCGGGATCCTTGTTCACCAGCCGCCTACCCACACGCCGGGCGGTCTGTGCCGCCCGGGCGAAGGCCTGAGCCGGGGTGAGCGACGACAGCAGCGGCTGGATGTCGGGATAGGCCCGGCGCTGGATGGCGGCGACCCGGGTGCCGCCGTATTCCGTGGAATTCTCGCCGGCGCTGCGCAGTTTGCGCGCCGCGGAGAAGGCGGGCGGGTGGATCAGGTCGGTGCTGATGTCGTGGATGGGCGGGGCGCCGATTCTGCCCGGCCCCAGCACAAACACGCCGATCAGAATAGGGGTGGCGGCGATCACCGCGCCCGCGAGAGCGTTCAAAACCATGGGCCTGCGGTGTTTGACCAGTCCCCACAGCAGCGCCACGATGCTGATAATGGCAGTCAGCAGGCACAGGAACAGGGTCAGGGCGAATCCCTGAAACAGGGTCAAGGGCCTGAGACCTGACAGCGGGGCAGCGAACAATATAATCAGGATGACGCCGTCCAGGA
>JARRRO010000249.1:0-3825 GCA_037380645.1 Gammaproteobacteria bacterium
CCGGCAGGTCCCCATCCCCTGAAACCATGAGCACGGGATTCGTCCTCGAAGACGCTCTGGTGGCCGGGACCGCCGGCGAGCCGGGGCGGCTGCAGCGACGCCGCGTGTATATCTTCCCCACCCGTCAGGGGATACTGTTCGGGATAGTGCTGCTGGTCATGCTGATCGGCGCCATCAACTATTCCAACAGCATGGCCTATCTGCTGGCCTTCACCCTGGGCAGCGTCTATCTGGTGGCCATGCTGCACACCTACCGCAACCTGCGCGGGCTGATCCTCAACGTCAAACCGGCCCCGCCGGTGTTCGCCGGCGGCGAGGCGCGCTTTCCGCTGCTGTTGGACAACCGCGGCGGCGGAGAGCGTCTCGGCCTGCGCGTCTATCCCGCCCCCCGGGCGGGACGGCGGGCGCCACCGGAAGGCCATGCCATAGATGTCCCCCCCGCCCAGCTGCAGCAGGACGACATCAGCGCGGCCGCACCCGCCCGCGGCCTGCTGCGGGCGGGGCGGCTGCGGGTTGTGTCAAGTTGGCCGCTGGGGCTGTTCCGCGCCTGGTCCTACCTGGACAGTGACGCCGAAGCCGTGGTCTATCCCCGTCCCGCCGGCAACCCGTCCCTTCCCGAATTCAGCGCCGACAGCGCAGACCACCGGGCCGGCAACCAGGAGGGGACCGATGACTTCCTGGGCTTCCGTCCCTACCGGCCCGGGGATTCCATCCGCAATATCGACTGGAAGGCCCTGGCGCGGGAACAGGGGGTACTGCTCAAGCGTTTCAGCGGCAGCGGCCTGCGCCGTCTGGTCCTGCACTGGGACCAGACGGCATACCTGCCGGATACGGAACGCCGCCTCTCGCAGCTGTGTCTGTGGGTGCTTGAGGCGGAGCGGCAGGGGGTAAATTATGGCCTGGAGATCCCCGGCACGCGCCTGCCCGTCGACCACGGCGAGCAGCACGAGCATCGCTGCCTGAAGGCCCTGGCGACCTATGCACTGGCAGGCGACGCTTAACCAGCGGCTGCACGGCATGCCACAGGAGGCACTGTGGCTGTTCGCGGCCGTTTTCCTGTCCGCGCTGCCCCATTTCCTGCACGAACCCGCCTGGATCTCCGTGCTGTTCTGCCTGCTCCTCGCCTGGCGCGTGTTCACGCCCTTGCATGACGCCCGGGGTAAATCCCCACGATTCCCGATTCTGAAAACGGCCGTCGCCGTCACCATGCTGCTGGGCATCTTCGTCACCTACGGCACCCTGACCGGCCGTGACGCCGGCGTGTCCCTGCTGGTCCTGCTGTCCGCCATGAAGCTCATCGAACTGCGCAGCGAGCGGGATTACTACATCGCGGTATTCATCGCCCTTTTGTTGATCCTCACCCAGTTCCTGTATTCACAGACCCTGCTCACCGCCGCGTACACCGGCTTCGCCGTGGTGGTGGCCATTGCCACCCTGGTGGGTTTCAACGACAGGAACCGGCGCCTGTCTCCGCCGCGCCGCCTGCGCCTGGCCGGGCAGCTGATCCTGCAGGCCCTGCCGCTGGCGCTGATCCTGTTCCTGTTCTTCCCCCGCGCCCCCGGACCCTTGTGGGGGCTGCCCCGGGACGCCCACGGCGGTTTCAGCAGTCTCGACGACGAGATGAGCCCCGGCGCCCTGAGCCGTCTGTCCCAGTCCGACGCCGTGGCCTTCAGGGTGAATTTCGACGGACCGGTCCCGCCCCGGAGCAAGCTGTACTGGCGCGGCCCGGTGCTGTGGTTCACCGACGGCTTCAAATGGGTCCCCGAGCCGGAGCGACGGGGCCCGGCCACTGTGGTCCCCGTGGGCGATCCGATCACTTACACAGTGACCCTGGAACCCACCCAGCGGCACTGGCTGTTCAGCCTGGAAATGCCCACTGTTAACCCGCCCCATGCCTACCTGACCCGGGACAGACAGATCCGCACCAGCCGTCGGATCCAGGCGCGCCGCCGCTACCGGCTGACCTCGTATCTGGATTACCGCCTGCTGGGCGCTGACCAGGAAGACCTCCAGCGTGCCCTGCAGCTCCCCCCCGGCAAACATCCCCGGGCCGTGGCGCTGGCCCGGTCCTGGCGGCGCCAGGGGCTGGGTGACACGGCCATCGTCAAGCGCGCCCTGGACTATTTTCACAATAATGACTTTTATTACACCCTGTCGCCGCCGCCGCTGCTGAACGACCCCGTGGATGAATTCCTGTTCCGCACCCGCAAGGGTTTCTGCGAACACTATGCCGCCGCCTTCACCGTGCTCATGCGCGCCGCCGGCATCCCTGCCCGCATTGTGCTGGGTTACCAGGGGGGCAGGCTGAATCCGGTGGGGGACTACCTCATTGTGCGCCAGCGCGATGCCCACGCCTGGACCGAGGTGTGGCTGGGCGAGGACCGGGGCTGGGTCCGGGTGGATCCCACCGCCGCGGTCTCCCCGGCCCGGGTCAGCACCGGCATCGAGGGGGCGTTGTCCGACAGCGCCGTCGACGTCCCCCTGGGGCTGCCGGCCAACTCCTACGTGCGCGAGGCCTGGGAAAGGCTGTCGGATACCTGGGACGCCATTAACAACCGCTGGAACCAGTGGGTGCTGGGTTACGACTGGGATCGCCAGCACCTGTTCTTCCGGCACATCGGCCTCGGTCAGGTGCAATACCGTCAGCTGCTGCTGGGGCTGACCTTCGTGGTCATTGCCTTCGCGGCGATGCTGGCCTGGAATCTGTTCCGGGGCCCGGCGGGCGGCGGGGACGAGGCCAGGCGCTGTTACGACCGCTTCCGGCGGCGCCTGACCCGCTGCGGCATCCGCGCCCGGGACTGGGAGGGACCGCTGGATTTCGCCGCCCGCGCAGGCCGGCGGCGGCGCGACCTGGCCGCCGATATCGATAGCATTACCCATACCTACGTGGCACTGCGCTATGCGGGTGAGGCGGGTCTACTGGATAAACTGAGGCAGGAAGTGAAGAGGTTCAGACCGAAAAGACGGTGAGGGGTTAGAAGTGAGGAGTAACTGCAGTTACGACACCTCACCCTTCATGCCGTACGCCTACCCGCGTGAAAGCGCGTATAGACGCCATTGTGGTCCAGCAGTTCGTCGTGGCTGCCCGTCTCCACCACCCGGCCATTTTCCAGGACGATGATGCGGTCTGCCGACTCGATGGTGGACAGGCGGTGGGCGATAATGATGCAGGTGTGGCGGTGGCGCAGCTCCTCCAGGGCCATGGCGCTGGCCCCCGGACAGCTGCACCCCGCCCTCGCCCAGCGCAGTGTCCAGTCCCGCCGGCAGGGCCCGGATGAAATCCATGGCGTGGGCGGCCTCGGCCGCGGCGATGACGGCCGCCTCGTCAGCGTCGCTGTTGCCGCCGTAGGCGATGTTGGCGCGCACCGTATCGTTGAACAGGACGATATCCTGGCTGACCATGGCGATATTGGCGCGCAGCGAGGCCAGGGAGAGATCGCGGACGTCATGGCCGTCAATGGTGATGCTGCCTTCCGAATGATCATAGAACCGGGGCAGCAGGTGGGCCAGGGTGGTCTTGCCGCTGCCCGAGGCTCCCACCAGGGCCACGGTCTCGCCGGGCCGGATGTGGACGTGGATGCCGTCCAGGACCGGCGGTTGCCGGTCGTGGTAGCGGAAGCTCAGGTCGCTGATGGCGATCTCCCCGCGCACCCTGCCGATGTCCTCCACGGTACCGTCCGCCTCCTCCTCCTCGTCCAGGAGACCGAAGATGCTCTCGCAGGCAGCCAGGCCTCTCTGCACGTGTTCGTTGATGCGCACCAACCGCTTCAGCGGCCCCAGCACCATCAGCATGGCGGAGAAAAACGCGGCAAAGTCGCCCACGGT
>JARRRO010000250.1:0-3202 GCA_037380645.1 Gammaproteobacteria bacterium
CTTAACAAGCGGGTGCAGCTCAAGTCCGGCGGGCACCTGGTCATCGATCAGACCGAGGCGATGACGACGATTGACGTCAACACCGGCGCCTTCGTCGGCCACAGGAATCTGGAAGAGACAATTTTCAAGACCAACCTGGAAGCGGCGCAGGCCATCACCAGGCAGCTGAGGCTGCGTAACCTGGGCGGGATCATTATTATCGACTTCATCGACATGCAGGAGCCGGATCACCGGCGCCAGGTGCTCCGCGCCATGGAGAAGCACCTGGAAAGGGACCATTCAAAGTATTCCCTGAGCGAGCTCACTTCCCTGGGTCTGGTGCAACTGACGCGCAAGCGCACCAGGGAAAGCCTGGAGCACATCCTCTGCGAGACCTGCCCCACCTGCTCCGGCCGCGGAGCGATTAAAACGGCCGAAACGATCTGCTACGAAATCTTCCGCGAGATCCTGCGCGAGGTCAGGCAGTTCGACGCCCAGAAGCTGCTGGTGGTGGCATCCCAGTCGGTGGTGGACATGCTGCTGGACGACGAATCGACTAGCGTGGCTGAACTGGAAGAATTCGTCGGACGGCCCATTACGTTCCAGGTTGAGCCGAAATACACCCAGGAACAGTATGACATCGTATTGCTATAGCAGGCCGTTTCGATGCTGTCCCGCCTGCTGAAACTCAGTTATCACTTCGCCGTTTATGCCGTAGGTATCTGCGTCCTCCTCGCCGCCGTCGGCGTGACCATTATACGGCTGCTGCTGCCGGATATCGGCATGTACCGCGATGACGTGGAGGCCTGGGTCGGCCGCTACATGGGTTATCCCGTCGCCATCCATTCCCTGCAGGCGAGCTGGGAGGGCTGGGTCCCCAACCTCTATCTCAAGGATATCGATCTCCTCAACAAGGCGGGAACGGGCGTCATCACCCATTTCAACTCCGCCCAGATCAGCATCGACCCGGTCGCCACACTGCTGCAGCAGCATTTCGTGCCCAGGCATCTGCTCATCTCCGGCTTTGATCTGACCGTGACCAGGCACCCCGACGGCTCCCTGTCCATTCAGGGTTTCCGGCTGACTGACGCCGGGCAGCGCAGGAAACACGGGAACGAGATGGCCGAATGGCTGTTCAGCCAGAACCGGGTGGAGATCCAGCAGGTCGGCCTGGAGTGGATAGACCTGCAGCAGCATAAACAACCAGTCGTGTTGAAAAAGGTTCATCTGCTGCTGCGCACCGACAGAGACAGGACCCAGATCACCGGCTCCGCCACGCTGCCCCCCGACCTCGGCGACCGGATCAATTTCGCCCTGGACGCCCGCGGCAACCTGTTGACGTCTGCCTGGTCGGGAGAGATGTACATGGAGGGGGACAAGATCAATCCCGACAACTGGTACAGGGAATATCGGCCCCCGGACCTTGACATCGCCGGCGGCAGCGCCGATGTCAAGGTCTGGAGCACCTGGAAAAATGCCAGGCCCGCCAGCCTGCAGGGTCAGCTCGAATACCGCAACTTTGACTTCCGCGCGGACCGTGGCAGGCTGCACGTGGACAACCTGGCCTGCCGGTTCCAGGGGGAGGTGCGGGACAAGCGGGACTGGCGTATCGGCATCCAACTGGACGAATTCAAGACCGCCAGCGGTCCCTGGCCGAAAGGACAATATGCTGTCACGGCGCAGCAGGGGCCGGAGAACGGCCGCCTGTATACGGCACGCTTCAGTTATCTCAGGCTGGACGACCTAACCCCGCTGCTGTCCGATGTCCCGTTACCGTCCGCACCGAAGATGAGGACCATCACCGATCTGCATCTGCAGGGGGAATTGACCGACGGCAAGCTCATCTACAACACAGGGGCAGATCCCGGCCGGCGCCTGCTGTACGACGTCCGCTTCGGCAAACTGTCCTCGGCTGCCAAGGGGAAGCTACCGGCGATCCGGGATCTGTCCGGCCGTACCTACGGCGATCTTGACGGCGGCATCGTGGCCTTCAGCGGCGACAGCGCGGTGATCATGGCGCCGGCACTCAAGGTCGACCGCCTGCCCCTGAACGAAATAGACGGCAGGGTGTCATGGCGCCGGGAGTCCTCCGGGTGGCGTCTGCAGATCCCGCTGCTGACCCTGTCCAACCCGAAGACCACGGTGAGGCTGGCCGGGACCGCACAATTGCACAAGGACGCCTCCCCGTACATCGATGCCGAGGTGGAGGTGGCCAAATCGGACCTGGAGGCCCTGACGGGCTATATTCCGTATACCTCCAAATTCAAGATGCGGGAATGGATGGAAAAAGCCGTCCTCGGCGGCACCCTTGATTCGGCAACCATCCTGATCCGGGGCAACCTGGCCGATTTCCCGTTCCGGGACGCGCAGGGACAGTTCCGGATGCTCGCCAACGTCGAGAACGGGGTCATGGAATATTCACCGCACTGGCCGGTAGTGGACAACATCAGTGCGGAGATCAGCGCCGACAGGATGAAGGTGTCCGCCTTATTCAGCGGCGGCGAGGTATTCAGCGCCAATTTCAAGGAAGGGACGGTGACCATTCCCGACATATTCAAGAAAGAGAAGCACATCCTGGTCAACGGCAGGATGGGCGGCGACACCGGCGATCTGAAACTGTTCCTGAAAAACTCTCCCCTTACCAAGGACGTTACGCTGACCGCCCTGGATAAGGCATTGACGGGCGGGGACTTCAACCTGCATCTGAATCTCGACGTCCCCTTCCACATTCCCGGGCAAAAACCTGTCATCGGCGGCGTATTTGACCTGGACAATTTCGGGCTCGTCTCCGAAACCATGAAATTGAAGCTGGAAAACATCCACGGAAAGCTTCCCTTCACCGGCGATTCCGTCTCCGCCAAAAACCTATCCGCCCGTTTCAACGGGATCCCCGTCAGCGTCGACGTCCAGGGGGCCAAACGACCCGCCCAGGACACCAGTTCCACCACCATCACCATCCATGGCAGTGCTGACAAAACTTTCATCGCCGATCAGATCGGCCGTTATTTCCCCGGCTTTCCCGTCGACCGCCGGTCGATACTCGATCACCTATCGGGCAACACCAACTGGAATGCAAGCCTGAAATTCGACCGCCCCCCCGGCGGAAAAACCCTGCAGCGTTCCTTCACCGTCAGTTCCGATCTGCAGGGACTGGCCGTGGAACTCCCCGCCCCGCTGAAAAAGGACGCGAACGAAAAAGTCGAGGCGCAGCTCAGCCGGAAAC
>JARRRO010000251.1:0-3199 GCA_037380645.1 Gammaproteobacteria bacterium
CACCGATGAAAACAGAAACACAAAAAAGGTAAGAATAGAGGTCGAATAGGTGATCATGGTCACCGCAATGGCGAGAACAACGAGCAGGAATATGAAGCCCTGGTACAGCGGCGGCACAAGCGGCACAAAATAAGCAAGGCCCGCCGCCCAGGTGATTCCCTGTAACGCGACGCCGACGACGAACTTCATCAGCTTGCGATCGGGATCCTCGAAAAAATGATCGTAAGGAACGTCTTTGTAGATAAGAGCCAGTCTCACCGTTGTGATCACCACCAGCGCCAGCATCCAGATCCCGAGCGCAACGGAATCGGTTTTGCCGTACAGCAGCGCGGCCGTAATGGCCATTGCGAGGTAATTCAGGCTCGTGGAACGGGAGCCCCCGCGGTAAAGCAGGCGTATCTGCTCAGAAAACACGCGGTCTCTGGGGACGTGGCTCATATTGCTGCCCCTGCCGGCGGGAACCGGAGTCGGGTTTTGTTTTCAATTACCTTTAAATCATATCCGATCCATGAGGCTATTATGCTGCCTTGGAAGAGAATAGAGAATGGAAATCCGTGACGGCATCAGCAAAGGCGGCAGCAAACCGGCGTGCACTTCATGCGGCGCCGGATTCGCTGAAAAAATTGCCCGAACGGATACTGACTACCGCCTCGTCTGGAGTAAAAGCAGTCCCTGCCGGATCGCCTCCCTCTCTCATTATTTTTATCTGTTTTTTCAGCATGCGGCGCTGCATGGTGATGCCGCGATCGCTGCTGACCAGGTGTTCCTCAGAATGCAGTGAGATCGGGCCCTGGCCCGCCTGCGCCTCGTAATCGCCGGGGACGCGCTGATGCTCCTCTTTGCTCATCTCCCCCCAGTACTTGCCGCCGAGCTTAATACCTTCGAAGCGGGTGCCGGCGGGCGCCTGCATGACGAACGCCTGGATGAAGTGGCTGTCGTCCACGGGAACAGCCCATGAGACGTTGGCGGACCGGCCAGCCTTGAGATGGATGTCCGGCACACTCATGATATTGGGGAAAATCCAGGACGAGACGCGATCGACGGTGCGGCCGTTCTCCAGTTCACGCACGGCCGAATAGCAAACGCCGTTTTCCACCTCGAAGAATTCCACCCTGGGCAGGAGTTCAAACTCTGCGGCGAACTGGGGTCCGGACAGGGTGCTGTGCAGGACGTGCACATGCCAGGGATCCATGACGTTGTCATTCATGTGCAGCCAGCTGTAAGGCAGCACGTCCAGGCTGAAATCACCAGTGCCGCCCAGACCGCCCATGTACGACCACAGTTCATTTCCTTCCTCGATGCTTTCCAGATTGTCATATCGCGGCAGCACCGGTTTCTTCTCGGGGGGTCCCAGGTAGGCGAAGATCAGGCCGTAACGCTCCTCCACCGGATACCAGGGCTGTCGCGCCAGATCGCGGCGCCTGCCGCCGCCTGGTTCACACGGCATCTCCAGACAGTGCCCCTCCACGTCGAACAGCCAGCCATGATAGCAGCAGCGTATGCCCCGTTCCTCGACCTTGCCGTAGTACAAGGTGGTGCCGCGGTGCATGCAGCGGGGATAGAGCAGCCCCGGCCGTCCCTGCTTGTCGCGAAACAGTACCAGGTCTTCACCCAGGATACGCACCTTTCTGGGCAGTTCTCCCGCCTCGCTGGAGACGCTCACGGGCTGCCAATAGCGGCGCAACAGCTCACCCATGGGCGTGCCGGGACCGACCTCGGTCAGGAGCCTGTCGGGATGCTGCTGAGGCCGCCCGTAGGCGCCGCCTTCGTTGGTCGCGTTTCGCAGCCGGGATTTTGTCTGTGCCATTGCCCCCACCTTTGCCGGATTGGTACCGTTCGTCCATCCCCCGGACGGCGGTCCGTGCCAGGGAACCCCATGAAAATTCACTAATGATGACTTACATCAATGTACGACAATCCCGATCTGGAATAAACTTTCTAACATTATGCTGACACGAATCCGTTTCCATCGAGGCGCTGTCAATGCAACAGGCGCTGCAAATCGGGCACGATTCGTCCTGCTATGCCTGCTGTCTCTCCTGATCGGCGGGTGCGCCGCCGGCCTGACCCGGTCCCTGCCCGCGAGTCTCTCCAAGGCCATCCTGGACCAGGACGATCCGGAGACGGTGCGTGCCGGGGCGCCGGCCTACCTGCTGCTGCTGGATGGCCTCATCGAGAACGATCCCCACGATCCGTCCCTGCTGCGCTCCGCCGCCGATCTGTACGGGGCCTATGCCACCGTTTTCGTCAATGATCCCAAGCGGGCGCGGCGTCTGTCGACAAAAGCGCTGCATTATGCCCGTTCCGCGCTGTGCGTGACTTATCCCCAGTTATGTGCCGAAAAACCGTTACCCTATGAGAAATTCGTGTCCGCACTGGCCAATGTGGAGAAAAAGGACGTACCGGTGCTGTACAGCTTCGGTGCTGCCTGGGCCGGATGGGTGCAGACCCACAGCGACGACTGGAAGGCCCGGTCGGATATCCCCAAGATCGAGGCCGTCATGGAGCGGGTGGTGAAACTGAAGAATGGCTACCAGCACGGCCGCGCCCATCTCTATCTCGGGGTGTTCAGGTCCCTCCTCCCGCCAGCCATGGGCGGGAAGCCGAAAGAGGGCCGCACCGAGTTCGAGAAGGCCATTGCCATTTCCAAAGGACGCGACCTGATTGACAAGGTCGAGTTCGCGCGCCGATACGCACGGCTCGTGTATGATAAGAAACTGTACAACCGCCTGCTGCACGAGGTCCTCGAGGCCGACCCGTCGGCGCCGGGGCTCACCTTGAGCAACGTCATCGCCCAGCAGCAGGCCCGCCGTCTGCTGGCAGAATCGGATAAATATTTCGGGGAGTGAGTCTATGCCGCGCATTGTCACGTTTTTCCTGATCGGGCTGCTTATGTCGCCGATCGCCGTCCAGGCGACGACCTTCAAGATCGCCACCATTGCCCCGGACGGAACCACCTGGATGAAAGAAATGCGCGCCGGCGCCCAGACCATAGAGAAGCAGACCGGTGGACGGGTCAACTTCCAGTTTTTTCCCGGCGGGGTCAGGGGCTTTGACCGGTGCGTTCTGCGCATGATTCGCATCGGTCAGCTGCAGGGAGGGGCGGTGACCGCCGGCGGACTTATGGATATCTCCCGCAACTCCCAGATCTACTCCCTGCCCCTGCTGTCCCATTCCCTGGACGAGGTGGACTACGTGC
>JARRRO010000252.1:0-3164 GCA_037380645.1 Gammaproteobacteria bacterium
GTTTCTCCCTGCGCACCATATACTGGCTGACTGGCATACTGACCTTCCTCATATCACCTCTTGCCGACAACCTTACCACCGCCCTCCTGATGTCAACGGTGGCAATTACCGTGGCGCCGAACAATGACAGGTTCATTACCGTATCCTGCATCAATATCGTCGTCGCCGCCAATGCCGGCGGGGCCTTCAGTCCCTTCGGCGACATCACCACACTGATGGTTTGGCAGTCGGGACTGGTAGATTTCAGCCAGTTCTTCCACCTGGTTCTGCCGTCCCTTGCCAACTGGCTGATCCCCGCCATCATCATGGGTTTTACGGTGCCATTGGGCCATCCGGAGGCCGTCAAGGAAGAAGCGGTGCTGCAGCACGGCGCCTGGGTAGTGGTCGGACTTTTCATCATCACCATCAGCATGGCGGTAATGTCGCACAATCTTCTGCATATGCCACCCGTGCTCGGGATGATGACCGGCCTGGGACTGCTGAAGGGGTTCGGGTTTTACCTGCAGAAAAGAGGCGAGAGCTTTTCACCCTCCAACCTGCCCAAAGGGGATCATGCCCTGGCCCTGTATTCGGAGAGAATTGAAAAGAGGCCCTATGACATCTACCTCAATCTGATGCGGTCGGAGTGGGATACGCTGATGTTCTTTTACGGCATCATACTTAGTGTCGGCGGCCTGAGTGCATTCGGTTACTTCGCCACCGGATCGGAAGCGATCTATGGAAATCTGGGTGCAACGACCGCCAACACCCTGGTCGGCCTCGCCTCGGCGGTCGTGGACAATATCCCCGTAATGTTTGCCGTACTGGAGATGCATCCGGCCATGTCACTGGGACATTGGTTGATGGTCACCCTGACCGCCGGGGTGGGCGGCTCCCTGCTGTCCATCGGCTCGGCGGCCGGCGTGGCCGTCATGGGTCAGGCGCGCGGGCACTACACCTTTCTGTCACATCTGAAATGGAGCTGGGCGATCCTGCTCGGCTATGCCGCCAGCATTGCCACACACTTCCTGTTGAACGCATCCCTGTTCACGGGCGGAGCATCCTGAGACCGATGTCCATTACGGTCCTGTAGACTAACCGCTCTCCTGCACCGCCGGCGGCTGATCTTCGATAAGCAGTCCGAGCTTGGCGCCCCATAACTTGGTGGTTGTCGCCTGCACCACGATCGTTATCAGTACCGCCATGAACGTTACCGAGGCAATCAGCTCCGCATGCGGTGCCTTGATGCCCAGCAGCAGTCCCGCCAGCGCGGCTGGAATAACACCCGTTTCACGCACCCAGCAGATAAACAGCAATTCCTTCAGCTCCCAATTGGCTCCGCGATCCGGCAGGCAGCAAAGGAACACAGTGATCGGACGCGCCACCAGCATGAATATCGCTATCAATACGGCGCCGCCCGCCCAGTACATGTTGAGCAGGTGAAAATTGACCTGACTGCCGAGCAGAATGAAAATGAACATGCGCATTATCAGCGAGGTCGTGGCGATAAAGTCCTCCATGCTTTTCTCCTCACCCGGCTCCATCTTGTACCCCAGCAGTTCCTTGTTGCCGACGATGAGGCCGGCGATAAATGCCGCCATAAAGCCGCTGGCACCCTCCACATCGGCGCCCAGATATCCGCTGATCACCACGACCAGGGTCACCAGCGGCATGTATTCGCGCAGGAAACCATACTTCTCATGTGCTATCAAAAACAGCGCGAACAGGCCAATGGCGCCGCCAATCACGATACCCAATCCAGCTTCCTGCGCGAGAAGCGTCAGCGAATCACTGACTGAAAATTTGCCGCTGCCCATCACGAGACTGAGGATGGTGACCGTGATGATGGCTCCCATGGCATCGTTGAGCGCTGATTCGCTCATCACCAGATGCGAAACGCGCTCGCGGATACGCACCTGTTTGAATACCGGTACCAGCGTCGCCGGATCGGTGGCGGCGATCACCGCGCCCAGCAACAGTGCGACCATGAACGGAATATCGAAAATATACATTGCGCTGACCCCGACGATGCAGGCGGTGATACCGACACCGACGGTCGCGATAATAACCAGGCTAACCCATACGTCCTTGAGCACTTTCAAAGCAACCGTCACGCCGCCATCGAATATGATATAGGCAGCGCCGAAAATAAGGATGATCTGGTTCAACGCCGAACTCGAAGCCACGTTGATCTCTTTCAATTCCTCGGGGCCGAGCAACATCCCGACCAGCAGAAACACGACAATGTCCGGCACACGGATCTTGTCGGCAATAAAGCCTGAAATCGAGCCACAGGCGAGGATCACGCCGACGATGAACAGCACGTGCTTTGCGATTTCTATGGCATGGGTTGATTCCATCTAGAGCCCCCTTGATGAGAAGATAGTAGTCAGTACGCAGGCCGGTGTCGCAGATGGCGTTGCCGCATTGTTTGTGATTATCGAATCACCGCCGTGCCTGCTGCCCCGGCCCACGGTCCGCAGATCCCCCTCGCGGCATGTGTCTTGTCACGACGGATATCCCGCGTTCTGATAGATGTTCTGGTATTCCAGCCAACGGCAACTACGAGCAATCAGTTAACACAGTAGCTATTGACGACCAGGTCTCACTTTATCTGCTTAACCACCGCTTTCCCCTCTGCTATACTAACATAGGCTGGTGGATTGGCAAATCCTTAGCAATATAAGGCATCCTTGATAAAAAAACGTTTCGCAACCATGCCGGTTGCACGAAAATTCAAGCTCCTGGTACCTGTCATCGGACTGATCGTTCTGGGTGCGGCCTACGGGGTTTTCTCGGCCGGTTATTACGGGCCCGGGGGAAACCCGTCCATCCAGGGCATGTTCTGGCCGGATCCCAACCAGCTGTATCCCTTCGTCACCGTAGATGACACCGGCGCCAAGTTCGGCCTTGACCGGCTCAAGGGCAAATGGTCCGTCCTCTTCTTCGGCTATACCCACTGCCCCGACATCTGTCCCCTTACTCTGACGGTCATGAATCAAGTTTACACCAAGCTGAAAAGTGAGGGGTTGGCCGGGAATGTCCAGATGCTGTTCGTGACCATTGACCCGCAACGGGACACCACAAAGCGACTCGCTGACTTTGTCCACCAATTCAACCCCGCGTTCAAGGGCCTGGGCGGAAGCAGGTCCCAGATCCATTCTCTGGCCGGCCAGCTGGGTGTG
>JARRRO010000253.1:0-3585 GCA_037380645.1 Gammaproteobacteria bacterium
AGTCCATCAGGTCCTCGCGCTCGCGGAAGGCGTACAGGACCATGGTCATGGCGCCGATATCCAGGCCGTGCGAACCCAGCCACAGCAGGTGATTGAGGATGCGGGTGATCTCGTCGAACATGACACGGATGTACTGGGCGCGGACGGGCGGCGTGATCCCCAGCAGCGTCTCGATGGCCATCACGTCGGAATGCTCGTTGCACATCATGGACACGTAATCGAGGCGGTCCATGTAGCCGATACTCTGGTTGTAGGGCTTGCTCTCGGCCAGCTTCTCTGTCGCCCTGTGCAGCAGGCCGATATGGGGATCGGCCCGCTCGATGACCTCGCCGTCCATCTCCAGACCCAGGCGCAGCACCCCGTGGGCCGCCGGGTGCTGCGGTCCGAAGTTCATGGTCATGTTCCGGATTTCAGGCATTTCTCGTAGTCAGTGGCTCGTGATTCGGGGCGCGGGTTTCATTCTTCCCTCTCCGACTGCTTTTCCTGTTCCTCGATATAGCGGTTGTCGTGGCGTATCACCTTGGGCACCAGCACGCGATTCACGATGGAAACAGGCTGATAGATGACGCGCTTTTTCTCCGGGTCGTAACGGACCTCCACGTTGCCTTCCAGGGGGAAGCGTAGTCGGTCAGTATGCGGCGCAGGTCCGGATGGCCCTCGAACATGATGCCGTACAGATCGAAGGCCTCCCTTTCATACCAGTTGGCCGAGCTCCAGATGTCCACGACGGAAGGGACGCGCGGCGGATCATTGTCGACCCAGCAGCGCAGGCGCAGCCGGCGGTTGTATTTCAGCGACAGAAGGTGATAGACCACGGCGAACCGCGCCGGGCTATGGATATGCTCGTCATAGACCTCTCTGCTGACGCCGCGGCTGAAGCCGGTGGTGGTGGAGTCATCCGTCTCCCAGTCGGCCTTGCCGTAGTAGAGGTAATCAACGCCGCACACATCGCTCAGCTGCTCGAATCGGAAATCCTCCGCGTCACGCAGTTCCCTGCAAACCGATTCCAGGGAATCGGGTTTGACCTCCAGCGTTATCTGCCCCCGCCGGAGGAAGGAGCCGGTCAGCCTGTCACCGAAGTGATCGCACAGGCTGGCAAAGACGTCTTGCATGCTGGAATTGGCCATCAGTTTACGGACGTTTTCAACGTGTGATCGAGTGCGTGTTTGTTCGTTTTATCTTTTTCTGCAGTTGAATCACCCCGAACAGCAGTGCCTCCGCGGTGGGTGGGCAGCCCGGGACATAGATGTCCACGGGCACGACGCGGTCGCAGCCGCGCGTCACCGCATAGGAATAATGGTAATAGCCGCCGCCGTTGGCGCACGACCCCATGGAGATGACCCAGCGCGGCTCGGGCATCTGGTCGTAGACCTTGCGCAGGGCTGGCGCCATCTTGTTCACCAGGGTGCCCGCCACGATCATGACGTCGGACTGGCGCGGGCTGGGCCGGAACATGACGCCGAACCTGTCCATGTCGTAACGGGCGGCACCGGCGTGCATCATCTCGACGGCGCAGCAGGCAAGACCGAAGGTCATGGGCCACATGGAGCCGGTTCGCGCCCAGTTTACCAGGGCATCAACGCTGGTGGTTATAATGCCCGGTTCGTGGATTTTCTCCTCTACTCCCATTCCAGTGCACCCTTGCGCCATTCATAAATGAAACCGATCAGCAGCACGCCGAGGAACAGCATCATCGCCCAGAATCCGACCATGCCGATTTTCCTGAGGGCCACGGCCCAGGGAAAGAAGAAGGCGATTTCCAGATCGAAGATGATGAACAGGATCGCCACCAGGTAATAACGCACGTCGAACTTCATGCGCGCGTCCTCGAAGGCCTCGAAGCCGCATTCGTAGGGCGCGGTCTTTTCACTGTCGGGCCGGTGCGGACCCAGCATATAGCCCATGAAAAAACGCGGGAACAGGGCAAAACCAGGGCTTCTATTAATACCGACAGATTTGTCCCGGGAGGGGTTTCATGCCCGGCGGGATTATACCGCGTAGATAGCAGTCTGCCAGTAACAGATAAGCCCCGGGACTGGGCAGAACGTCTCTGCCAGGATAGAAAGCGGAACTGCCGGTCTCCCTTTATAAAAGGATAACAAATTTTTCAGCCGGACTGGAGGACTTTCAGCAACTTAGTTGCCTAAGGGCAGGAGAGATCGCCGGCAATTCCGCCGCTCAAGCCGCGTTTCGTGCCGTGAAGGCGAAGACCAGGGACGGTCTTCGACAGCCGGCACGCCTGACCGTGCCGTGCCGGTTCGAGCCAAACCCGGCAGGGAAGCCCGGTTAATCTGCTCTGTATGCCGTGATTTGGTGCCGATGGCCGGAGTCGAACCGGCACGCCTTGCGGCACTGCCCCCTCAAGACAGCGTGTCTACCAATTCCACCACATCGGCGCGTGACGGCCCCGGACGGGGCCGATTATCCCTGGGGAATGGCCGGGGTCTCACCGTTGGGGCCGGCCTTGCCCTTCTCCTGGGTCTCTTTCGCGGGAACCTGAGCGGGTGCCTTCCCCTTGCCCTGTTCCTGCTTCTTCTGGTTGAGGATGATGGAGCCCGAGGAACCGCTTCCCTGGATCAGGCTGTGATTCTCACGTACCCGCTGGCTGGCGATGTAGGACAGCGCCAGGCTGTTGACCAGGAATATGAAAGCCAGGACGCTGGTGGTCCTGGTCAGGAAGTTGCCCGAGCCCTGGGCACCGAATACCGTGGACGAGGCGCCGCTGCCAAAGGCGGCGCCGGCGTCGGCTCCCTTGCCGTGCTGCACCAGAATGATCCCGATGAGCGCTATGGCCACCAGGACCTGTAATACCAGTAATACCGTCTGTAATGTCTCCATTGTCTACCCGTTAACCCGTTGCGTGGCATATGGCCAGAAAATCGTCGGCGTTGAGGGAGGCGCCGCCTATCAGTCCGCCGTCGATATCCGCCATGGAAAAGATCGCCGCGGCATTGTCCGGCTTGACGCTGCCGCCGTAAAGAATGCGGATTTTAGCAGCTATACCGTCATCGTGTCGCGCCAGCCGCAGCCGAATGAAGGCGTGCACGTCCTGGGCCTGTTCGGGGGTGGCATTGCGGCCGGTGCCTATGGCCCAGACCGGCTCGTAGGCGATCACGGCCCCCGCAAAGGCCTCGATCCCCGCCGTATCGATGACGGCGTCAAGCTGTTCCGCCACCACCTCCTCGGTGTCACCGTCCTCCCGTTCCTGCAGCTGCTCGCCTATGCACAGGACAGGCGCCAGACCGTGGCTGACTGCCGCGGTGAACTTTTTCGCCACCTGCAGGCTGGTCTCGCCGTACAGGTGGCGCCGCTCCGAGTGCCCGACAATGACGTAATGGCAGTCATAATCCCGCAGCATGGCGGCGGCGATTTCGCCGGTGTAGGCCCCGGCCTGGTGCTCGGAGACGTTCTGCGCGCCCAGCGCCACCCCGGTGTCCCGCAGCTGCGTCTGCAGTTCCGGGATGTATATATAAGGTGTGCAGATGGCGACATCAGTTCCCCACTCTCCGCTCCCGAGACCGGCGAGGATGCCCTTGAGGAGGGGGCGGATGCTGGCCAGGGTGCCGTTCATCTTCCAGTTCGCCG
>JARRRO010000253.1:3657-6820 GCA_037380645.1 Gammaproteobacteria bacterium
CCATGATGCACATACCTTCCGTTTCAGGGGGAGCAAAGCTTAGCGGGCGCAGGGATTTTTATCAAATCCGCGCGTGTGAGGGGTGAGGTGTAGTTATCCGCAGCCACGTGCCATTACCCCTCATACCTTATCCCTCACAAACGTTTTTCGACGTGGCAGTGGCGGCAGCCGGGCGCGTCGCTGCACCGCTCCTTCCCATGCCGCACGATCAACGCGTGGTATTCGTTGAACAGGGCCGGATCCGCCGGCAGCCGGGATTCGAACAGGGCGCGCAGGGTCTCATAGACCTCGTCGTCCCGTACCAGGCTCAGGGCCGCCAGCAGCCGGCGGGTATAGGCATCGATGACGAACACCGGCCGCTCGAAGGCATACAGTAGGATGGCATCCGCCGTCTCCGGCCCCACCCCCTTGACCTTTAGCAGGGATGCGCGCAGTTCGTCCGTGGGCCGGCGATCCAGCCCCGCAAAGCCTCCGCCTTCACTGAACCAGCGGCACAGATGCTTGAGCCGCCCGGCCTTGACGTTGTAATAACCCGACGGTCGGATCAGCCGTGCCAGTCGCCCAGGCCTCATGGCGTTGATCCGGTCGGGGTCCAAGCCGCCGGCCTGCTTCAGATTGGAGACGGCCTTCTCCACGTTGACCCAGGCGGTATTCTGGGTCAGCACCGCCCCCACCATGACCTCGATGCGGCTCTCCCCCGGCCACCAGTCCTGCGGGCCGTAGGTCCGCAGGAGACGCTGATACAGGGTCATCAATTGGCGCTTGCTGGCCATGGAGCTGCCGGCCACTATTAACTAGCCACTAGCCACAAGTGGCGGGAAGCCTTTTCCAGTAGCATGTGGCTGGTCGCCAGTAGCTTTTTCCCCTCACCCCTCACGCCTCACTGGTGAGCCCGGCTTCCTCGAGCAGGGCGTTGACATCCTTCTCGTCAAGATCCCAGAACTCCCCGGGCTTCTTCCGGCGCGGCAGGATGTAGGGGCCGTAGCGGACCCGCATGAGGCGGCTCACGGTCAGGCCCTGGGATTCCCACAGGCGCCGCACCTCGCGGTTTTTGCCCTCCATGATGACCACGTGGTACCAGTGATTGCTGCCCTTGCCGCCGGAATCGACGATATCGGTGAAACGGGCCACGCCGTCCTCCAGCTTCACCCCCTCGCGCAGCCGCTGCAGCTGTTCAGGCGACGCCTCCCCCAGTACCCGCACGGCATATTCCCGTTCCACTCGTCGCGACGGATGCATGAGCCGGTTGGCCAGCTCGCCGTTGTCGGTGAAAAGCAAAAGGCCGATGGAATTGACGTCCAGGCGGCCGATGTTGATCCAGCGCCCCCGCTTGAGGCGGGGCAGTGACTCGAACACGGTGCGCCGGCCCTTCTCGTCACGGCGGCTGCAAACCTCGCCGGCGGGCTTGTAATAGGCCAGCACCCGGGTCGCGGAAGGGGTTTTCTGCTTCAGGGCGATCTCGCGGCCGTCTATACGGATCCGCTCGATCCCGGTGATGCGGTCCCCCAGGGTCGCGGTACGGCCGTTGACCTTGACGCGGCCGTCCCGGATCCACTGCTCGATCTCCCGGCGCGAGCCGAGGCCGGCCCGGGCCAGGCGTTTCTGGATGCGTTCTGCAGGAGGCTGGTTCATGGGGCGGACGTCCGTCTCCCGACGGATGGGGAGAAAACAGTAAGGTCAGGATTGCCCGGTAAAGGGGACGACATTGTCCTCCGCGATCAGGTCCGCTGCCTCCCCGTCAGAGGTCCCGGACTCCTCCCCCGGCTCCTCACCGGCTCCGGGCTCCCCCTGCCCGACTTCCGCCTCCACCTCTTGCTGCGGCTTTTCCAGTGATTCGAACAGGTCCGGGTTGATCTTGTCGAAGTCCTTGATTTCCGACAGCGGCGGCAGGTCCGACAGTTTGCGCAGGTTGAAGTAATCCAGGAATTCCCGCGTGGTGGCCAGCAGCTCCGGCTTGCCCGGTACGTCACGGTGGCCCACCACCCGGATCCACTCCCGTTCCTGCAGGGTCCTGAGGATGTTGGAGCTGACGCTGACGCCGCGGATGTCTTCGATCTCGCCGCGGGTGATAGGCTGACGGTAAGCGATGATGGCCAGTGTCTCCAGCAGGGCGCGTGAGTAGCGCTGCGGCCTCTCCTCCTGCAGGCGGTCGACCCAGCGGGCGTAGTCGCCGCACACCTGGAAGCGGTAGCCGCTGGCAACCTCCGCCAGCTCTATGCCCCGCCCCTCGTAATCCTGGACCAGCAGCTCCAGGGCGCGGCGTATCCCGGCCTTATCCGGCTGCTCCGCCTCGCCTTCGAACAGGGCAAGGAGCTGGCCGACGGTCAGCGCCCCGGGCGAGGCCATCAGTGCCGCCTCGAGGATGGACTTGAGGGTCTCCTCGTTCATGCCGCGGCCTTGACGTAAATCGGTCCGTTGATCTCGTTCTGAACCATGTCGATGAGTGATTCCTTCAGCAGTTCCAGGATGGCCAGCAGGGAGACGATGGCCCCGGCCCGCCCCTCCTCTACGCTGAACAGGTCCCTGAACTCGATGAATTCCCGCTCCCGCAGGCTATCCAGCACGATGGTCATGCGCTCGCGTACGGACAGGGTTTCGCGCTGGACCATGTGGTGAGTATGCATCTTGGCCCTGGCCATGACGTCGGCGAAGGCGTGGAGGATGGCGTCCAGGGGAACCTCAGGGGGCTTGCGGGCGGTGGTCTGGTCCGGGAAATCGACGATCACCCCGAACAGATCGCGTTCCAGCCGTGGCAGTGCATCCAGGTCCTCCGCCGCCTGCTTGTAACGCTCATATTCCTGCAGGCGCCGGACCAGTTCAGCCCGCGGGTCCTCCTCGTCCTCCTCGCTCGCCGGCCGCGGCAGCAGCATGCGGGACTTGATCTCGGCCAGCATGGCCGCCATGAGCAGGTATTCCCCGGCCAGTTCCAGCTGCAGCTCCTTCATAAGCTCGATGTACTGCATGTATTGCGCCGTGATCTCGGCGATGGGGATGTCCAGAATATCCAGATTCTGGCGCTTGATCAGATACAGCAGGAGATCCAGGGGACCCTCGAAGGCCTCCAGGAAGACCTCCAGGGCGTCCGGGGGGATATACAGATCGCGGGGGACTTCGGTGAGCGGCGCCCCCTGCACGATGGCGAAGGGCATCTCGGCCTGTTCGG
>JARRRO010000254.1:0-3147 GCA_037380645.1 Gammaproteobacteria bacterium
CAAGGACGTCAAGTCCCAGCTTACCAGCGAACAATTCATGCTGTATGAACTCATCTGGAAGCGGGCCGTGGCCAGCCAAATGCGGCACGCCCTCATCGACACGGTGTCGGTGGACCTGCGCTGCGGCGAGGGCAACCTGTTCCGGGCCACCGGTTCCACCATCGCGGAACCGGGTTTCATGGCTGTCTACCAGGAGGGACGGGACGATGCCAAGACGGAGTCCGATGAAAAGTCCCTGCCTCCCCTGGAGAAAGGCGACAAGGTCAAACTGAAGAAGATCCGGGCGGAACAGCACTTCACCGAGCCGCCGCCCCGCTATACCGAGGCCAGCCTGGTGAAGGCCCTGGAGGAACACGGCATCGGCAGGCCCTCCACCTATGCCTCCATCATATCCACACTGCGCCAGCGGGAATACGTGGAAATGGACAAGAAGCGATTCATTCCCACGGACGTCGGGCGCATCGTCAACAAATTCCTGACCGAGTACTTTACCAAGTACGTCGATTACGACTTCACCGCCGAATTGGAAGACGAACTGGACAGCGTCTCGCGGGGGGAGAAGGAATGGATACCGCTGATGAAGGAATTCTGGCAGCCGTTCTCCACCCAGGTGAAGCAGATAGAGGAGAACGTCAGCCGCAAGGAGGCCAATCAGGCCCGGGAGCTGGGCGTCGATCCGAAATCGGGCCGGCCGGTCTCGGTACGCATGGGCCGCTACGGCCCCTACGTCCAGCTCGGCACCAAGGATGATGAGGAGAAGCCCCGGTTCGCGGGTCTCAAGCCGGGCCAGCGCATCGACTCCATCACCTTCGATGAGGCCATGAAGCTGTTCGACCTGCCACGGGAACTGGGCGAGACCGAAGACGGGGATGAGATCGTGGTCAATATCGGGCGCTTCGGTCCCTATGTCCGCTACGGCAGCAAGTTCGTTTCCCTCAAGAAGGAAGACGACCCCTACACCGTGGGACTGGATCGGGCCCTGGAGCTCATCGAGGAGAAGAAGAAGGCCGACGCCGCCAAGCAAATCAAGGTCTTCGAGGAAGAGGGGATAGCCATTCTCAACGGCCGTTACGGCCCCTATGTCACCGACGGCACGAAGAATGCGCGCGTCCCCAAGGACAAGGACCCGGCCGAGCTGACCCTGGAGGAATCCCAGACCCTGCTGGCCGAGGCGCCCGCCGGCAAGGGCAGGCGGCGCCGGGCCGGCTAGTTGGTTTATAATCCGCCCCCTCAAACCCAAACAACCAGCGCGTAAGAATAATGACAGCGGATAAGACCCCCTTTGTTGCCGTGCTCATGGGCTCGGACTCAGATCTGCCTGTAATGCAGACCACCCTGGATATTCTCGACAGTTTCGGAATCAGGCGCGAGGTCAAGATTACCTCGGCCCACCGCACCCCCGATGCCACCCGCGCCTACGTCAAGGACGCCGACGCCCGCGGCTGCCGGGTGTTTATCGCCGCCGCGGGGCTGGCCGCGCACCTGGCCGGGACCGTGGCCGGTCTGACGGTAAGGCCGGTGATCGGCGTGCCCATGGACGCCGGCCCCCTGAACGGCATGGACGCCCTGCTGTCCACCGTGCAGATGCCGGGCGGCATCCCCGTGGCCTCGGTGGCCATCGGCAAGGCGGGCGCCAAGAACGCCGCCTACCTGGCGGTGCAGATCCTGGCCACGGCGGATCCGGCCCTGGCGGAAAGCCTGCAGCAGGAGCGCGAGAAAAACGCCCGGGCTGTCCAGGACAAGGACCGGGCTCTGAACGGCTGACGCCCCTCGGCCCCTTGGATCGCTGGCATATCGACTGCGCCGCGCGGGTCGTTCGCGACCGCGGCGTGATCGCCTACCCCACCGAGGCGGTCTACGGTCTCGGCTGTTCGCCCTGTTATCCCGAGGCCGTGCACCGGATCCTGGCGCTGAAACGGCGCCGTCCCGACAAGGGGCTGATCCTGGTGGCTTCCGAGGTCAGCCAGTTGCTCGATTTCATGGACCTCGACGTCCTGGACGATGGCGGGCGCCGGGTCCTGGCCAGCTGGCCGGGGCCGGTGACCTGGATCGTCCCGGCCCGCCCCGGCGTCCCGGCCTGGCTCACCGGCGCCCGCCCCGGCCTGGCCGTACGCGTCAGCGCCCACCCCCTGGTGCGCGCCCTGTGCGATCGGGTCGGCGCCCTGGTTTCCACCAGCGCCAACCCGGAGGGGGCCCGGCCCGCCTGCGATGCCCGCCGGGTGAGGGCCTATTTCGGCGATGCCCTGGACTATATCCTGCCCGGCAGGGTCGGCACCCTGCGCCGCCCCACCGAGATCCGGGAGGCCCGCAGCGGCGCGGTGCTGCGGCCAAGTGCCTGAAAAACCTTGACCCCGGCCGCCGCGCAGATTGAGTCCCCCGGCGGGGGGCTGGTAATCTGCCGGCAGGGCGAATATTTATGTTTAAAACAAAGGGTTATTTATTGACACTCCCCGGCGATTAAATGAAAATGTGCGGCTTACGTTTTTTTGGGAGGGGTACCCAAGCGGCCAACGGGGGCAGACTGTAAATCTGCTGGCTATGCCTTCGGAGGTTCGAATCCTCCCCCCTCCACCAGGTACGGGTAGGGGGTAAACTCAGGTGGAGTGCCGGATTGGGCACGATGGATTCGTTCCGGTGAAGGGAGGTGCGGGTTGCTAGTTTGCCGGCTGGAAGGCGGGGTGATATGAGGTCAAGGCAGGGAGGCCGGACACCGCAGTTGGGCGAAAGCGCGGGTGTAGTTCAATGGTAGAACCTCAGCCTTCCAAGCTGATGACGTGGGTTCGATTCCCATCACCCGCTCCAAAACGGCAGTTACAAGTCACAAGTGCTTCAATAAACCTTGTAACTTATGACTTGTAACTTGTGACTAGGTTTGGCCCATATAGCTCAGTCGGTAGAGCACTTCCTTGGTAAGGAAGAGGTCACCGGTTCAAGTCCGGTTATGGGCTCCATTGCAAGATCCGGCAACCGTCGGATGGGCGACTGGGTAAATATACGCACGTACACGTTGCATGAGGAGAGTATTTCATGTCCAAGGAAAAATTCGAGCGCAAGAAACCGCATGTCAACGTAGGGACCATCGGTCATGTTGATCACGGCAAGACGACGCTGACGGCGGCGATCACGAAGATCATGGCGGAGAAATTC
>JARRRO010000255.1:0-5174 GCA_037380645.1 Gammaproteobacteria bacterium
GCGGGCGACTCCTTTGCCGCGGGCATGGATCTGCAGGAATATTTCCGGGATACCGATGAGGCAGGTGATGAAGTCATTATGAAGGCTCGTCGCATCAACGAGGAATGGCAGTGGCGGCGCCTGCGCGACTACCCCAAGCCCACCATCGCCATGGTCAACGGCTGGTGCTTCGGCGGCGCCTTCACTCCCATGGTGGGCTGCGACCTGGCCGTCGCGGCGGAAGAGGCCACCCTGGGGTTGTCCGAGATCAACTGGGGCATCCTTCCCGCCGGCAACGTCACCAAGTCCGTGGTCGAGACCATGGGCTACCGCGACGCCTTGTATTACATCATGACCGGTGAGCCTTTCGACGGGAAGCGGGCGGCGGAACTGGGTGTGGTCAACGAGGCCGTCCCGCTGAAGAAGCTGCGCCAGCGCACCCGGCAGCTTGCCGTAACCCTGCTGGAAAAGAATCCGGCGGTCCTGCGCAACGCCAAGCTGGCTACCAAGCGCGTCCGTTACATGGACTGGGAAGTTTCGGCCGACTACCTGTACGCCAAGATGGGCGAGGCGCTTTTTTTCGGCGAGGCGGCGGAAAACCGCAAGGGCGCCATGAAGGCCTTCCTGGATGACAAGCAGTACCGCCCCGGTCTGGAACACTACAAGGACACGAAGTCGGCGAAGAAGAAGACCAAAAAGAAGCAGGCGAAGAAGAAAAAGAAGACGAAGAAATCGGGCAAGTAGCCGGTAAGGAAGTAAGGCGTGATGCGTAAGGGGTATCAATAACTAGGCGTTTCCACCTCATACCTCACACCTTTCCCCCACGTGTTCGTTACGAGCGCTTGCGTGAGATGACGAAGGTCTCGTCGTTGAACCAGAGTCCCTTGTGCTTCTTAAGCACCTCGCTGGTGGCCTTGATGTAACGGTCGTTGGAGATCGCCTCTTCCAGTTTTTCATCCTCGGTCTGATTTACGTAAATGGCGGCATTCCAGGCGGCGAACAGGGTCGAGGTACCGATATTGCTGCCGATCTCCGAGGGCAGGGTGTGCATCTGGTATCGGAAGATGGACTTGGCGTCCGAACCCGCGTTGAAATTGAAATCCCTGGCGTCCCGTCCCATTTCGTGTTTCAGGGCGGAGAGCAGTTCGTGGCGGTTGGTGATGAAGGGTCGTTCGCCGGGCCAGACCTTTTCGATGATTTCCTGGGAAGGATCGTTGCCATAGCTCTGGATCGCAAGCAGCCGTCCGGAAGGCGCCAGACTCAGGGCCAGGGGCTTGAGGATCTTTTGCGCCTTGAATTCGGCGCTCATCCTGGCGCGCCAGGGCTGTGAAGCGATTATGAAATCGTAGAGTCCTTCGAAATGCCCCTGGTGGGGGATCACGTTTTCCAGCAGGAACTTGTGATCTTCACGGTAGATCACCAGCACTGAAGGACGCACATACAGAAGATTCCCGGTGCGGGGACTGGTCCGTGTCTGCCAGCCGTCCACGAGAAGGTGATCCAGCGCCTGGATCTGTTCCGCATATTCGTAGGAGCTGTCGCCCTGCAGTCTGATCTCGTGCCAGTTCAACGCCGCCGCCGCGTTGACATTGCCGGGCATGAGCTTGGGCGCCTCGGAATAATTGAGGTTGGTGATAACCAGGACCGTAGCGGGATGTTCGATGAAGCGATCCGGCATTTTTTCCAGGCCCAGCCGGACGTCTTCCAGACTGATCTCCTTGGCATTGATGAAGAAAGGTACGTTGGGGAAACGGCGGTGCAGGTCGCGCGAAACCAGTGACAGGACGGTGGCGTCTCCCATGCCCGCGTCGAAGATCTTCAGGGCCGGGGGCCTTGGCTGGATATGCTGGATTTCCTTGCTCGCCCGGCGGGCGATGGCGATCTTCTCGTTGCAGGTATTGACGAAAGCCAGGTATTTCTGGCGGTTGTCATAGAACCGGAACGGCTTGCGGGTGGCGGCGTCCTCCGGCAAGGCCTGCCCCGGTCCCGCAGTGTTCACGGAGAAAGCCCCGCTTCCTTCCGCCTCTCCATGGAAGGGATGGTCATGCATGAACGCACGGACGCGATTCAGGGTCTTGAGAGTCACGCTCTTGCCGGCGCGCAGGCGGCCGACGAATTTACCGTCATTGACGGCACGGCGGCCGAAGGTGGATTCCGCCGTATCGGTGCGCCGGCAATAGTTTTCGATCTCTTGAATAAGCGACTCGGTTTCTGTCATGCCTCCCCCTGCATTTGCCGCCGTTGCCGCGACGGTGCAAAGGAAAACTACTTTAGCCCGGTAGAGGAGTCAATTATTTTTCCCATTTTATAACGAATTACAAATGATGGGATAAATCCATGCTGGACGGGGGTCACCCCTGCATTCTTAACAGCCTGAATACAAAGGATTAATTGATTAGCGCAGAAGCCGGATCGTAAAAAAGACCGATGAAGGCATGAGCGATTTACCTTTACAACCCATTTGTATTGAGGGATTTGTAGGAAAAACCCCATCGAAACAGGGATACAAGGCTAAACCCGGTGGGTTCATAGGAAAATTCCCATGTTCTGCCTAGCCGTTAAGCAGGCCTGGCCGGTGGAGGTGCGCGCAGTGACTTCGGCACTGTCTGGAATTTTATTAAAAATCAACAAGGTTAAAAGATCAGAGGAGGATGGGGTTATTGGGAAATAACCCAAACATATATCTCCTATAATGGATGGGATATATGCATTGACTTTAAGAAAGCTGAAAACTACATTGTTCACCATTTGAAGAACCGGAAGCGGCATCAATTCGTCGAAGCCCTGCGCTGATCCTGCCGGGCTGATACATTTACCCATGACTATAAAAGACCAGAGGCATGGATAACGTGCAAGCAAAATCGGGGGAGTCCACCGCCGGGGGACTGAAATCAGCCATAGCGGACTTTGTTTCCGGCTATTCCATAGAATCCACCACCCACGACCTCGACCGGGTCCAGGACTACCCGGACTACATCCCCGCCGGGACCTGCGTCTACATCGCCCACGTGCCGGGCGCGTCGCTGTCCGACATCGCCGAGATGGCCGAGCGCCTGCTCCGGCAGGGCTATGAGCCTGTGCCCCATATCGTGGCGCGCCGCCAGGCCGGGCGCGCCGGGCTGGATGCGGCTCTCGCCGAGATGCAGCAGCGCGGGGTGGTCGCCGGGGACCTGCCCACACCGGAAGGGGACTTCGATGGCTCCATGGACGTGCTCAATACCGGCCTGCTGGAAAAGCACGGCATACGTACCCTGGGTATATCCGGACATCCCGAAGGCAATGCCAATATCAGCGACGAGGTGCTGAACCGGGCCCTGGATGAAAAAGCCCGCTTTGCCGCCGCCTCCAGCCTGGACGTGCACATCGTCACCCAGTTCGGTTTCGATACCACGGCCCTGCCCAGGTGGGAGGAGGCGACCACCGCCAGGGGGATCACCCTGCCTATCCATGTGGGCATGGCCGGCCCCACCTCGCTGAAACGCCTTATCAACATGGGAGTGCGCTGCGGCATCGGCGCCTCCCTGCGCATGCTGACCAGGCGCACCGCCGACATGGCCAACATGCTCAAGGTCACGGGGCCGGACAAGCAGATCGCCGCCTACGCGAAATATGTCTCCGAGAATCCCGGGAGCCGTGTCACACGGACCCATTTCTTCGCTCTGGGCGGCGTGGAAAAGACTGCCCGCTGGGCCAACGCAGTGACGGAAGGACGCTTTTCCCTGCGCGAGGACGGCACCGGGTTTGAAGTCGATGTGTGAACGTAACTTACTCATATCCCTGTATAAATAGCCTGTCCGGGCGGCAGCGGATGAAACCCGGCGCCATTCCCTGTAGAATGGACTATTCGAAAATCAACAGCGCGACGGCACGCAGGCAGCCACAGCCCCCCGGTGCAACCGGGTGGGGGTCCGCGGAGGAAGGCGGATACCGGCCAGCACCGCAGGACGGCAATCGAATACCGATGTCTGCCTATCACAATACGTGCCGGCCAGGCCGACGGGTTTCATTACAGAGGATGCCGCGACGGCGACGGCGCCAATCTCATGACTCAACATCCGGAAACAGACCGTAAGGCCGTGGGCGGGTCACTAGGCCCGAATGTTGATCAGTCATTTATACGATCGATCATTGGTGTGAGCGACGTGCTGTGAACAACGTGAAATGAGGAAGGAGAATATTCATGGCTAAGAGTTATCTCTTTACATCCGAATCCGTGTCCGAAGGGCACCCGGACAAAATGGCGGATCAAATCTCCGACGCCATTCTCGATGCATTGCTGGAACAGGATCCCAGAAGCCGCGTCGCCTGCGAAACCCTGATAACGACCGGAATGGTCATGATCGCGGGCGAGATCACCACCAAGGCCCAGATCGATTATCCCGAGATCATGCGTAACACGATCAAGGATATCGGCTACACCAGTTCCGACATGGGATTCGATTTCCAGACCTGCGCTGCCATAGTGGCGCTGGACAAGCAGTCCCCTGATATCGCCCAGGGCGTGAACGAAGGGACGGGCACCGACAAGGAACAGGGCGCCGGCGACCAGGGTCTGATGTTCGGCTATGCCTGCGACGAGACCGACGAACTCATGCCGGCGCCCATCGCCCTGGCGCACCGGCTGGTGAAACGGCAGGCGGAGGTGCGCAGGCAGGGCAAATTGGACTGGCTGCGGTCCGACGCCAAGAGCCAGGTCACCCTGCGTTACGAAGATGATGCGCCCGCCGGCATCGACGCCGTGGTGCTGTCTACCCAGCACTCGCCGGAAGTGTCGCAGAAGGATATCAAGGAAGCGGTGATGGAAGAGATCATCAAGCCGGTCCTGCCCAAGGAATGGCTGAGCAAGGACACCAAGTATTTCATCAACCCCACCGGCCGGTTCGTGGTCGGCGGACCCATGGGCGATTGCGGCCTGACCGGGCGCAAGATTATTGTCGACACCTACGGCGGCATGGCCCGCCACGGTGGCGGCGCCTTCTCCGGCAAGGATCCGTCGAAAGTCGATCGTTCCGCGGCCTACGCCGGCCGCTACGTGGCCAAGAACATCGTCGCCGCGGGTCTCGCCGACCGCTGCGAAATCCAGGTCTCCTATGCCATCGGCGTGGCGGAACCCACATCGATCATGGTGGAGACGTTCGGCACCGGCCGGATCGCCGACGAGAAGATCGTCGAGCTGGTACGCCGGCACTTCGACC
>JARRRO010000256.1:0-7708 GCA_037380645.1 Gammaproteobacteria bacterium
TATACTTCAGCTGCAGATCGAGTACCTTTTCGACATTCTCAACAGCAAGGGCGTTCAGTTCACGCATCGGCGCGAAAAATTTGTCTACTTGTGCGTTCATGGTGGTGACCTCCTGTTGGTCTTGGCCTTATCTCTATGTTGCATTGCATCATACTGGACAATATGGTGCGTTGCAACATCTTTTCAAAGATTATTATTTTATTAAAAATGGATTTTTTATATCCAATAAAGCATTAAAATTTTAACCGGGAAATTGCAATTATTACTTTGAAATACAATAAGTTAAATTCAACACCCCCGCGGGGGAGGGCAAGCTTGTCCCACCTGGGCACCGCTGTGACCCGTTAATCCATGCCCCCTTCTGACCATCCGGATACCCGTCGGTTTCGCGAGCTGCTGCTGGCGCGGCGGGCGGAGCTGCTGGCCGTGGCCGGCACGGGCCGGGAGGCGGCAGGCACGGTGGAGCTGGACCAGTCCCGGGTGGGCCGGCTGTCGCGCATGGACGCCCTGCAGGCCCAGGCCATGTCCCGGGAAGCCAACCGCCGCCGCGACGTGGAGCTGGCCCGCATCGCGGCGGCCCTGCAGCGCATAGAAGACGGTGAATACGGATTCTGCCTGCGCTGCGGCGAGGCCATCGCGGAAGCCCGCCTCCTGCTCGATCCCTCGACGCCGCTGTGCGTGGACTGCGCCGGCCGCTGAACCATGGTCTTTGATTATTACCGCCGCCTGAACCGCCGGCAGAAGGCCATCTACCGCAAGAGCGACGCCATCGAGCGCGTCGAGCTGGGAAGCGGCGATAGTTTCGGAGATCTGGTCATTGCCCTGGAGCAGGCCCTGGCCGACCAGGACCGAAAGGCCACGGAACGGGCCGCCGCGTCCCTGGTGAACGCCATGACCGCCGCCCTCGGCATCGTCCCCGTGGGCACGCGGGTGCTGAGCGCCCGGCCGTCCAGCGACTGGGGAGAACTGCACGGTCTGTATGAGCCCGCGGACGAGGGCGTGTCACCCCGCCTCACCGTGTGGATGCGCACCGCCAAGCACAAGAAAGTGGTGGCCTTCCGCACCTTCCTGCGCACCATCCTGCATGAATTCTGCCATCATCTGGATTACGAGCTGCTGGAAATCGAGGACTCCTTCCACACGGAAGGCTTCTTCAAACGGGAGTCCAGCCTGTTCCATCAACTGGTGAAAAACGGTGAATCGTGAATGGTGAATCGTAAATCGCACAAACTACTGTCATTCTGGCGAATGCCAGAATCCAGTCATTCAACTTTTCCTTAAAATCGTTATATTCAAAAACCATCGTTCCCGGTCAAGAGCTGGCTTACCGGATTACCAGCATAAAGTGAAGGAATATTGTTCTACTGGATGCTGGCGTTCGCCAGCATGACGACGTTATCACTTTTCACGATTAACGATTCACTGCCTTTACGTCTTGATTTTTACCCCCTTTCCCGACAGTATCTGACCACCAAATCTTCTGCACAGGGGCAGCGTCCATGGTGACTATCAAGGCGGTGGAGACGGAGCGGGGGGCCCGCTGGCTGACGGAAGGCTTCGAGTATTTCAAACGCGATCCCGGCATCTGGGTGGTCATTGCCGTCATCCTTCTAATCTTCTTCCTCGTGCTGTCCGTAATTCCGATCATAGGCGGGTTATTGATGACCCTGCTGACCCCGGTCCTGGTCGGCGGGGTGATCCTCGGCTGCCGGGACCTGGATCAGGGCGGTTCGCTTGCCGTCGGGCACCTGTTCGCCGGCTTCTCCAAAAACACGGGGAACCTTATCCTGCTGGGCCTGTTCCATTACATCGGCATGATCATCATCATGGTCATCAGCATGCTCATCGTCATGCCGTTCATGGGCGGCATGGCATTCATGATGCATTTCATGCATGCCATGGAAAGCGGGAACATGGACGTGGCAGCCAGCATGTACCTGGGGGCATTGCTCGTGCTCCTCGTCGGCATGCTGTTCTATGTCCCCGTGGTCATGGCCCTGTGGTTCGCCCCGGTCCTGGTCGTCCTCGACGACGAGAGCGCCATCGATGCCCTGGTCAACAGCTTCAAGGGTTGCCTGGAAAACATCGTCCCGTTCCTCATCTACGGCCTGCTGGGCCTGGTCCTGTCCATTGTGGCGAGCATTCCCTTCTTCCTGGGCTGGCTGGTGCTTGCGCCCATGATCCTGGCCAGCATCTACCTGGGCTACAAGGATATTTTCAGAAAAGAAGAGGAATCCGCCGTCGCCGGTCAGATCGTATAGCCGAGGCGTTTGATCACCGGTTCCAGCAGGGGGATGACCGGTTCAAGGTGGTCGATATAATTCCGGTAACGGAAAGCGGAGCGGCGGTACAGGGATTCGGTCACCTGTGCATAGCTGGCGGTGCGGGCATAGCGCGGATTTTTATGGAATTCCAGGCATGAGGGATCCCAGTCCACGCCGATGAAGTTGACCAGTTTCCGGCAATGCCTCTCCGGGTCGTCGACGATATCCTCGTAACGCAGCGCCGTGTAGTTGATGTCCAGATGCTCCAGGTAATGATCGACCAGGTCCCTGACCAGGACGTAATGCCTGGCGGCGGTTTCGAGTTCATAGGAACAGTTGTTGCCGTGAGTCAGGTCATTGAAGAAACAGGACAGCACCACGTCCAGGGGATGCCGTAACAGGTGCACCACCGGCGCCTCCGGAAAAATCAGGTGGATCAGCCCCAGGTTGGTTTCATTGAGCGGCATCTTGTCGGTAAAGTACTCCGTCCCCCGATCCAGGATATTCAGCTGATAGACCTTCTTCAGGTAGAAGTCCCTGAGCGTTTCCGGGGCCGCCTGGTTGTCACCGAACCAGAGATCCGCCAGGCATTCCGGGTAGTACAGGTTGCTGTTGAGCATCTTCGGCAGCGCACCGGTCATTTCCCAGATGAAGGGCAGTTCATCGCCGGCGCTGATCTGCGGCAGGGAAGACAGCATCTGCTCCACCATGGTCGTGCCGGAACGGGGAAAGCCCACGACAAAGATCGGCGTTGCCCGTTCATGGCGGCCGCGTATGCCGCGCGGCAGGCGTTCCAGGCGCGAGCGTATAAAAAACGCCTTGAGCCTTTTCCGCAGCTCTTCGGTATATCGCCGTTGTAGCTGCGATTTGACCGTTCGCGAACGAGTCGGTTGGCTTCGGCATAACTGGCGAAAGCCTCATCATAGCGTTGCATCCGATCCAGCAGCGTACCGCGCTCGTAGTAATAGGGGGGCGTATTGGAGCGCTGCCCGGGATTCGCCCGTTCCAGCGCCGCGAACGCCTTGTCATATTCCTCCTGGCGCCGGTGCAGGACCGCCGCCGTCATGCACAGATTGATATTGTCCGCCGCCACCCTGTCCGCGGCGCCGTGGTAGAGCTCCCAGGCCTCGTCCAGCCTGCGGCCCGCTTCCTTGGTCTGGATCCAGCCCATCAGGCTCACCATGTTGTCCGGTTCCAGCTCCATGGCCTGGCGATACATCTCCTCGGCTTCTTCCAGTTTGCCCTGGCTCTTGAGGTTGTAACCGAGGTTGGCGCACAGCTTTCCAACGGCGCCATGCAACTGCAGCGCCTTGCGGTAGTGGAACTCCCCCTGCAGCAGGCGGCGCGTCTCGGTAAAGATCATGCCCATCAGGTTATGGCCCTGGGCATTGTCCGGCTCCAGGCGCACCATGTTGCGGGCGTGCATCTCAGCCTCGACGTATTCCCCCCGCTCGAACAGAAGCAGGGCCAGTTCACCCGCGGCAGCGGCGTTATTGGGGAGTAACTGCACGACCCGGCGAGCCAGGGCTTCGGCCGGTCCGGGCCGGCCATGCCGGCGATGGATTTGGTAAAGAGCATGTAATGAACGGATATGGCCGGGCGCCTGGTTCAGCAGTTCAATGCATTTACGCTGAGTTTCTTCCACTCGCCCGGCGGCCGCCGCGCTTTCTATCAAGTGGAACGCCCCTTCGAAATGCGCGATGATGTCCTGATCCGGCAGCGCCGGTTGCAGCCAGCCGCAGCAGTTTTTGTGCTTCAGGCCGCTCCCGCAGGGACAGTCATCGTTGCGGGGTACGGCGGTTCCCTGGCTCAGTGCAACTTCTATTGCCATGGGTTGCCCTCGAAGAGATCCTCGTTCATTCAGAACTCAGAGACCCAGATATCCAGGCCTTTGGGATTTTTACCGGCATGCTGAAAGCCGATATGCCGAAGACGCCGTTTAATGCCTGGGCGCATCAGCTTGGGATTCTCTGTGATGATGACGACACCGCTGGTTCTGTCCATATACTTGTCCTTCCATTCATGCAGGAAATCCCGTGTCTTGTCGGTGATGAATTCCATCATGCCATAGACGCGGTGCGCCGGGGCGATATACATGCGATAAAAGTAATAAAAATCACCCGGGGAGCGGAAGCTGTCAGGATAAGCGGTGCTGACGCCCGCGATTTCATCATTGGCATCCATGATCACGAAGACGATCTCGCCGCTGCGATGCGCGGCCTCGTCCCGTTCCAGCACTCCGTTGTTGTCCCAGAATTCGATGACCCGCTCGCGCAGCGGGTTGTCATGGTCAGCAAAGATATTCACCAACCGGTAGCTTCGGTAGCGATGTTCAGCGTGTTGTTGCAAGGACATACCCGGTTTTCTGCATCGGCATATGGTCCGGCCCGGGTGTGGACGCGGATGCCTCCGTGGATATTTCTAAAACCTGACTTCTATGGACAGGTCGCGCCGGTAATGGTCGCTGCCGTCGCGCCCGCACCGTAATATTTGGAGAGACATGGGCCGGCCGTATTACCACTCAGATCGGTGCCGGTCAGGTCCAGGCTCTGCGTCGCCGTTCCGCCAACGGCACCATTGAAAAGATATACGCCGTAATAACCGTTGCCGCTGGACTGGTTGCCGCCCGACAGATCAACGGACTGAGTACCGCTGCCACCGTATACGCCGTAATTGATCAGCCCCACACCGTCAAAATAGTTGTTATTAAAGGTATTGGCGCCGCCGGCGGCGTTGACGTTCTGGCTAGCCGTGCCGTTGTATTTGCCGAAGTTGCCGAAAAAGGCGCCGTAACTGCCGTTGTCGTTGAAGGCGTTGCTGCCGGAAAGGTTGACGTTCTGTACAGCCGTCACGTCGTATTTCGCACTATTAATGAACAAGGCGCCGCCAGCGGCATTGCTGTGAAACCGGTTGCCATCAGCCAGATTGATGGTCTGGGTGGCTGTCGTTCCTCCCGCACCGTAGTAATCGATGCCGACGTTGCTGGCGATCAGCCCGTATTTTGAACTATTGCTGACCGTATTGTTTGCCAAAGTCAGTGTCTGGGTCGCCTTGCCACCGTCTCCGGCCATGTTTGACACAGATATACTATTATTACCGCTAACATTGCCGGAGAGCATGTTGCCGGCGATGGTTCCCGTGGAAGCAGAGCTGCCGGCGGTTGCACGGTTACCGATCGTTACGCCATCACCGCTGTTCAGCAGCCGGTTGTCATGGATGTTAAAGCCCGTGACGTTATAACCACTGATCGCAGTGTTGGCATCGGTGATCTGCAACCCGGCCACCTCGTTGTTGTTGGCCAGCACGACGCCAATGGCGCTGCCGCCCGGATCCAGCACCGGGAAGGCATCGCCGCCGATGATGCCGCCGCCGGCAACCGGCTGCCAGGCGTATCCCTGGCCGATGAGCTTCTGGTTGTCCCGAAGGGGCAGGGTCTGGTCCAGTCCGGTGGAGCTGCCGTTGCCCGCCCAGATGTAGACCACGGCATCCGTGTCATTTGTCCCGCAGAACCCGCCGAATGCCGCCTCGCAGGCGGCGAGGCTGTTGAACGGTTTCTCGATGCTGCCGTCGCCGCCGGCAGCAGCCGTATTATTGATATGCACAACGTGGGTGCTGACCGTCTCCGTGGTGGGGGTGGCGGGATCGATCAGGGTGCGCTTGCGGAACGGCAGTTCCGAGGTTTCCTGGATGTCTATGTCCCTGTGCACGAACTGGATCATGCGCTCGTCAACGCTGCGCACGCCGGTCTCCGGCTTGTAACCGAAGGAATACTTGATCTGGAAAGTGGTTTCCGTGCCGAACAGCCGGTCGTGTTTAGTGGAGACGCCCAGGATGATGTCCTTGCGCGGGCGGAATTCCAGGCGGGCGCGCACCCCCGCGCCGGTGGATTTGACCGTATCGCCGTCAAAGTGATAGGTGCCGATATAAATCCGGGTCTCGCCGAAGGGGATGAAGGGCAGCAGGCTGCCGCCCTCCACGTCAAAGCCCCGCAGCGCCTCCTCAAAGGTGTTGGTGCCATGGGTAAGCGGCTGTATGAGGTCAAAGCCGGAGAAGACCGGGACGCCGTTCGGGGAACCCGGGGTGCTGAACAGCAGCTTTTCATCCGTGACGGGCTGGTAATAATTGGCGCGCAGGTCCCACTGCCTGGACAGCGCCTCCAGGCCGACGGTGACCTGGTTAAAACGGTGATCCGTGATGGTATTGCGGGTATCCATGGACGCATAGGCGCCCAGGATCCAGTGCCGGTCGCCGACCATGTGGCGGTAGCCCAGTCCCAGGTTGAATTCGTCCGTCTGGCCGGGGTTGAAGCTGCCCCTGAAGTCCAGGTAGGTCAGGGACACGCCGTCCTGCCACAGGGGCTGCAGGACCTTGCCGCCGGCCATGACACGCCTGCTGCCGGGGTCGACAAATATCTGGATATTACGGCCCCAGCCCGACGCGTGCAGGACGGCGACGGGAGTGATCGCCGCCGCGATGGCGCTGGCCAGGGCGGTCCTGCGCAGATTGGGCGTGGCTGTTGCCGGGAACGCCATCCGTTACTGACGGAGGGGCCTGGTCATGAAAATCCCCCAAATAATGCCCTATTGTTATTTAGACAGGGGCTACCCGGCTACATGGGGTGAACCCCGGTCTTTTTGCACTTCATGTGTTTTAACTATATAAGAAGAATTTCCCGGGCTGGAGATAAAACCTGTCAGAATTGACGTCGATCAAGGCCCCGGAGCAGGCCCTGCCGGGCCGGGACACGCCCATGCCGATCACCAACCGGCATTACGTCAGCGGCCATCCCATCCAGCCGCCGTTCCCCGAGGGGCTGGAGCAGGCCGTGTTCGGCCTGGGCTGCTTCTGGGGGGCGGAGCGCAAGTTCTGGGAGCTGGAGGGGGTGTACACCACCGCGGTGGGCTACGCCGGCGGCTACACGCCCAATCCCACCTATGAAGAGGTCTGCACCGGCAGGACCGGCCACACCGAGGCGGTGCTGGTGGTCTACGATCCCGCCGTCATCGATTACCCGGCGCTGCTGCGGGTCTTCTGGGAATCCCACGATCCCACCCAGGGTATGCGCCAGGGCAACGACGTGGGGACGCAATACCGCTCCGCCATTTACGTCTTCAACGAGCAGCAGAAGCGGCAGGCGGAGGCCTCGCTCGAGGATTACCAGCAGCGGCTGGAGAAGGCCGGCTACGGCGAGATCACCACGGAGATCCGGGAAGCCCCTCCGTTCTACTATGCCGAGGACTATCACCAGCAGTACCTGGCCAAGAACCCCATGGGCTACTGCGGCCTGGGCGGCACGGGAGTCGCCTGTGGCGCGTGAATGGTGAATCGTTAGTCGTAATAATGTTGTCATGCTGGCGAATGCCTGTGCTGGACCCCGATCCAGTACCAGCATCCAGTCAATTGAATTATTCCTTACTCTGTTGCACAGAGATATGTACGTCGCA
>JARRRO010000257.1:0-5473 GCA_037380645.1 Gammaproteobacteria bacterium
TCGACCACCGGCCCGGGCCGCCCGCCGCAGACTTCCAATATCAGGGCCGTGGCCCGCTCCACGGCCTCGGCCTGGAGGGTGGGGTCCACTCCCCGTTCAAACCGGTGCGAGGCGTCCGTATGCATGCCGTAGAGGCGGGCCCTCCCCAGAATGGCTGCGGGGCTGAACCAGGCGCTCTCCAGGAACAGATCACGGGTGTCGTCGCCGACGGCGCTGTCCTGCCCGCCCATGACGCCGGCCATGGCCACCGCACCGGTGTCATCGGCGATGACCAGTGTCTGCGCGTCCAGGGTCTGCGCCGATCCGTCCAGCAAGGTCACGGCCTCGCCCTCCCGCGCGAACCGGACCTGCACGGGCCCCTGCAGCCGGTCGTGGTCGAAAGCGTGCATGGGCTGCCCCAGCTCCAGCATCACGTAGTTGGTGATATCCACCACGACGTTGACGCTGCGGATATCGGAGCGGCGCAGCCTTTCCCGGATCCACGACGGCGTCGGCCGGCCGGTATCCACATCGCGGATGACGCGGCCGGCGTAGCGCGGGCAGGCCTCGGTGGCCTCGAGCCGGATTTCCCGGACATCTTCCACGGCGGCCGCCACGGACCGGGGCCGGCGCCGTCTGAATTGACCGCCATTAAGGACGGCGACCTCGCGGGCGATGCCGGCGAGGCCCAGGCAGTCGCCGCGGTTGGGGGTAAGGGACAGTTCGATCATATTGTCATCCAGGCCCAGATACTCCGCCAGGTCCTGCCCCGGCTTCCCCTCCGGCTCCAGTTCCAGCAGCCGGCCGGCGTCATCGGACAATCCCAGCTCCCCCGCAGAACACAGCAACCCCTCGGAGAACACGCCCATGAGCTCATCGCTAAAAATGCTCCGCCCGTCCTGGAGAGAGCACCCTTCACAGGCGAGGGCGTAGAATCCGCCTGCCTGCACGTTGTCCGCGCCGCAGACCACCCCGATTTCACCCGTGCCGGCGTCCACCCTGCACAGTTTCAGGCCGGCCGCGTCCGGGTGGGGCTCAACCACCGTGACCCGCGCCACCACCACCCCGCTGAAAGCCGGCCGACACGGCGTCACCGCCTCCACCTCCAGGCCCGCCATGGTCAGCTGCTCGGCCAGTTCCCCGGTGGAAACGGCGGGGTTCACTAATTCGCGCAGCCAGTTCTCGCTGAATTTCATGCCTTAGTGCTTGTTCATCTGATTTTTTAAATTTTTCCTCGCCAAGGCGCAAAGACGCCAAGGCATGAAAATTTTTATCGATATTTTAATCTTCGCGTCCCGGCGTCTTTGCGAGATCCACTATCTAGCTGAACTGCGCCAGGAAACGGATGTCGTTGTCGAAGAACAGGCGCAGGTCGTCGATGCCGTATTTCAGCATCGCCAGGCGCTCCACTCCCATGCCGAAGGCGAAGCCGCCGTATTCGTTGCTGTCTATGCCGACGTTCTCCAGGACATTGGGGTGCACCATGCCGCAGCCCAGGATCTCCAGCCAGCCGCGCTCACCCATGATATCCACCTCGGCGGATGGCTCCGTAAACGGGAAATAGGAAGGTCTGAAGCGCACCTTCACATCTTCTTCGAAAAAGCGGTGGATAAATTCCTCCAGCACCCCCTTGAGATCGGCGAAGGTCACCGCTGTATCCACCATCAGACCTTCCACCTGGTGAAACATGGGGGTATGGGTCATGTCGGAATCGCAGCGATAGACGCGCCCCGGGGCGATCACCCGCAGCGGCGGGGGATGCTCCTGCATGTAGTGTATCTGGACGCTGGATGTATGCGTCCGCAGCAGCCGGTCCTCACCGAGATAAAAGGTGTCGTGCATGGCCCTGGCGGGATGCTGCGCAGGGATGTTCAGGGCCTCGAAATTATGGTAATCATCCTCGATCTCCGGCCCGTCCGCGATGATGAAGCCCATGCCGGTAAACAGGCGCTCGATGGTTGCCAGGGTCTGGGTGATGGGGTGCAGACCGCCGGGGCGGTGGCCGCGGCCCGGCAGGGTGACATCGAGGCTCTCCGAGGCCACCCTGGCGTCCAGCTCCTCCTGTTCCAGGATCTCCTGCCGCCGGGCGAGCGCCTCCTGGATCCGTTGTTTCGCCTCGTTAATGCGCTTGCCGGCCGCCGGCCGTTCCGCTTCGGGCAGGCCGCCCAGCCTCTTGAGCAGCCCCGTGAGTTCCCCTTTCTTGCCCAGATAGCGGACCCGAACCTGATCCAGGGCATGCAGGTCCGCGGCCGCGTCTATGGCGGCCCGGGCCTCGTCCAGCAGTTTTTCTATGTCTTCCATCCCCGACTCTGTCGTATAGTCGAATTCACGAGATGTCTTTTACAAAGATAATCTCTCGCAAAAACGCGAAGGCGCCAAGAAAAAATTTTAAATATGTTCCCTTTGCGTCTTGGCGTCTTGGCGAGATCCATTTTTAATACTTTTAATGAATCACAAACAAAAAGAGGAAAGGGTTGCCGCCCTTTCCTCTGCAAGTTGTTGTACGTCTGGTCGCGGCTTCAGCTTGCGAGGCGGGACTTGGCCTGATCGGCAAGTTGGGCAAACGCGTTCTTGTCGTGGACGGCGATATCCGCCAGTACCTTGCGATCGATGTCGATTTCGGCCTTGTGCAGTCCGTCGATGAAGCGGCTGTAGGAAAGACCGTGTTCGCGCGCGGCCGCATTGATGCGCATTATCCAGAGCGCACGGAACTGGCGCTTGCGCTGCCGCCTGTCCCTGTAGGCATACTGTCCGGCCTTGGTGACGGCCTGCTTGGCGACGCGGAAGACATTTTTGCGCCTGCCGCTGTAGCCCTTGGCCTGTTCTATGACTTTCTTGTGCCGCGCCCTTGCGGTGACGCCCCGTTTTACTCTCGACATTTTCGTTCCACCTGTTGGCTAAGTGTAAGGCGTCAGACGTTTGACCGCCTTCTGGTCGCTGGGGTGAATCAACTTCATGTCCCGCAGCTGGCGGATGCGTTTGCTGCTTTTCTTGGTCAGTATATGGCTGCGATGCGACTGACGATGCTTGTACCGCCCGGTGGCGGTGCCGGCAAAGCGTTTGGCCGCGCCGCGGTTAGATTTCATTTTCGGCATTACTTCACTCCAGTAAACTCAATCAGGCAAGGATATCAGACCCGTCAGGTCGCCTTCGATCCGTTCCAGCATTTGCGAGCCCAGCTCCTGGTGCACCATTTCACGACCCCTGAACCTCAGGGTAACCTTGACCTTGTCACCGTGGGTGAGGAATCGCTGAATATTCCGCAGCTTGACCTGGTAGTCACTCTCCTCCGTTCCGGGACGGAACTTGACTTCCTTGATCTGGATCTGTTTCTGCTTTTTCTTGGCCGCCTGCTTTTTCTTGTTCTGATCAAACTGGTACTTGCCGAAATCCATGATTCGGCATACCGGTGGCTCAGCGTTGGGTACGAGCTCTACCAGGTCCATTTCGGCCTCGTCCGCGCTCTCCTGCGCCTTGGCAAGAGGAACGATCCCTATCTGTTCACCATCACTTCCGATCAATCGAACTTCCGGAGCGGTAATCTCCTCATTCAAGCGGTGCGACTTTTCCCCGGCGATATTCTATTCCTCCAAAAGAATTCGACCGCGGCACGCTAGGTCACTCCCGAGGCGATCCAGAAAGGCGTCCAGCGCCATGGCTCCCAGATCTTCCCCGCTGCGCGTGCGCACGGCCACGGTATGGTTATGTTCTTCGCGGTCCCCCACGATCAGCTGATAGGGGACGCGCTGCATTGCATGCTCGCGAATTTTAAGGCCGATCGTCTCATTTCTCAAGTCGGATTCGACTCTGACGCCTTGATTTTTCAGGGTTTCTGTGACCTCCTGGGCATACCCCTCCTGCTTTTCGGTTATCGAGGCCACCACCGCCTGCACCGGGGCCAGCCAGGGCGGAAAGGCCCCGGCGTAATGCTCGATGAGGATGCCGATAAACCGCTCCAGAGAGCCCAGGATGGCCCGGTGCAGCATCACCGGGACCTGTTTTTCACTGTTTTCATCCACATATGTGGCCCCCAGGCGCTCCGGCATGGAGAAATCCACCTGTATGGTGCCGCACTGCCAGACGCGGCCGATACTGTCCTTCAGGGAGAACTCGATCTTGGGGCCGTAGAAGGCCCCCTCTCCCGGCTGCAGCGCCCAGTCCAGCCCCTTGCCGTCCAGGGCCTGCTGCAGGGCCGCCTCCGCCTTGTCCCAGACGGCGTCCGAGCCCACGCGCTGCGCCGGCCGGGTGGACAGCTTGATGAGGAGGTCGTCAAAGCCGAAATCCGCATATACCTCGAACAGCAGGTCGATGAAGGCCGCCACCTCACCCTGGATCTGGGCTTCGGTGCAGAAGATGTGGGCGTCGTCCTGGGTCAGGCCGCGTACCCGCATCAGGCCGTGCAGGGCCCCGGACTGCTCGTTGCGATGGCAGGAGCCGAACTCGGCCATGCGCAGGGGCAGGTCCCGGTGGCTTTTCAGCCCCTGATTGTAGATCTGGACGTGGGCCGGGCAGTTCATAGGCTTGATGGCGTAATCCCGGTTCTCCGAGTGGGTCAGGAACATGAAATCGTCGAATTTGGACAGGTGCCCGGACTTCTCCCACAGGACGGTGTCGATGATCTCGGGGGTGTGCACCTCCTCGTAACCGTGGCGGCCCAGCTTGTCCCGGATGTAGTCCTCCAGGACCCGATAAATGGTCCAGCCGCGGGAATGCCAGAAGACCATGCCCGGGGCCTCCTCCTGGAAATGGAACAGGTCCAGGCGCCGGCCCAGCTTGCGGTGGTCGCGCTTCTCCGCCTCCTCCAGGCGGTGCAGGTACTGTTTCAGGGCCTTTTTGTCCGGCCAGGCGGTACCGTAGATGCGCTGCAGCATCTCGTTGCGGGAATCGCCGCGCCAGTAGGCACCGGCCAGCTTGGTCAGCTTGAAGGCCTTGAGCCTGCCGGTGCTGGGGACGTGGGGCCCGCGGCACAGGTCCGTAAAATCCCCCTGGGAGTACAGGGACAGCTCCTCACCCCGGGGGATGGATTCGATGATCTGAGCCTTGTATTCCTCCCCCATGTCCCGGAAGTAGCGAATGGCCTGGTCCCGATCCTTGACCGAGCGGCTGACGGGGTAATCCGCCTTTGCCAGCTCCTGCATCTTCTTTTCTATGGCCGCCAGGTCTTCCGGGGTGAACGGCCGTTCATAGGCGAAATCGTAGTAAAAACCGTCCTCGATGACCGGGCCGATGGTGACCTGGGCCTCGGGGAATAACTCCTTGACCGCCTGGGCCATGAGATGGGCGCAGGAATGGCGCAGGATATCCACTCCTTCCGGGTCCTTATCGGTGATGATGCGCAGGTCGGCGTCCCGGTCTATGGTGTAGGCGGCGTCCACCAGCCGCCCGTCCACCTCCCCCGCCAGGGCGGCCTTGCCCAGGCCGGGGCCTATGTCTTTGGCGATGTCCATGACCGACACCGGCTGCTGGTATTCGCGCCGGCTGCCGTCGGGAAGCG
>JARRRO010000258.1:0-3092 GCA_037380645.1 Gammaproteobacteria bacterium
TCAGGCGATCTGCGATGAGATGGGAGCGGTGCTCAGGGGCAGCGCCTTCTCCCCCAATATCAAGGACAGACTGGACTTCTCCTGCGCCGTGTTCGACGCGGACGGGGCCTTGTGCGCCCAGGCCGCCCATATCCCGGTGCACCTGGGTAGCATGGCCTATGCCATGGCCGGCATCGTGGCGCGCGTGGACTGGCGCCCCGGCGACATGATCATTCTCAACGATCCCTATCTGGGCGGGACCCACCTGCCCGATGTGACCCTCATCGCCCCGGTGTTCGCCGACGGGGAGCCCGCCGCCTTCGTGGCCAACCGCGCCCATCACGCCGATATCGGCGCCGCCACCCCCGGCTCCATGCCCGTGGCCCGCAGCCTGGACGAGGAGGGCCTGGTCATACCGCCCACCGTCATCTGCCGGGACGGCGAACTGCTGCGGGAAACCATGGACAGCCTGCTCGCCGGCCTCAACAACCCGGCCTGCGGCCACGCCGATCTGAGCGCCCAGATCAGCGCCAACCAGCGCGGCCGCCGGCAACTCACGCAGCACATCGAACAGCTGGGCCCGGCGCGCTTTCGCGCCGCTCTGGACGAGGTCAACGACTATGCCGAACGGCTGGCCCGATCCGGCCTCGCCCGCCTGCCGCGGGGGGAGTTCGGCGGCGAGGACTGGATGGACGATGACGGCCTGGGCCGGGAAGACATCGCCATCCGGCTCACCCTGCATATCGGCGAGGACGTGCACGTGGACTTCAGCGGCACCGACGCCCAGGTGGACGGCAATATCAACTGCCCCCTGCCGGTCACCGCCGCCGCGGTGTATTACTGTTTCTACTGCCTGATGCCCCCCGAGACCCCTGCCTGCGCCGGCAGCTTCCGGCCCCTGTCCCTGAGCGTGCCGCCGGGCTGTCTGCTCAACGCCCGCGCCCCGGCTGCCGTCGCCGCCGGCAACGTGGAGACCAGCAGTCGCATTGTGGACGTGGTGCTGGGGGCGCTGGCCCGGGTCATTCCCGACCGTATCCCCGCCGCCAGCCACGGCAGCATGAACAACGTCGCCATGGGCGAGACGGGCTGGGATTATTACGAGACCCTGGGCGGCGGCATGGGCGGCGGACCGACCTGCCCCGGCCTCAGCGCCGTCCAGACCCACATGACCAATACCCTCAACACCCCCATCGAAGTGGTGGAGATGCATTATCCCCTGCGTATCCGCCGTTATGCCGTCCGGCGAGGATCCGGCGGCGGGGGGCGGCATCCAGGCGGGGAAGGACTGCAGCGGGAATACGAATTCACCCGGCCGGCCTCCGTTACGCTACTCACCGAAAGACGCCGGCACCCGCCCTGGGGCCTGGCCGGCGGCGCGGCAGGCCGGCCCGGCCGCAACTTCCTCAACGGCCGGCCCCTGCCGGGCAAATGCCGCATCGACACCGAGGCCGGCGACCGCCTGCTCATCGAGACCGCCGGCGGCGGGGGATGGGGAACTGCAGGGTGAATCCTGGCGCAGTCAGAATGGTCATTCACGCTTTTTACGATTCACGAATACCGATTTACTAATCACTGCTGTTCGCGGTATACTTACCTGAGTAAATTACTTGGTTATTGACCGTCAGCGGTCAAACGATGAATCGAGGTATGCATATGGAAGCGGACATGATCGAACAGATCCGAAACACCATCAAAGAAAACCCGGTAGTCCTTTTCATGAAGGGCACGCCGGACTTTCCCCAGTGCGGTTTCTCCATGCGCACCGCCGAAGCGCTCAAGGCCTGCGATGTGGAATTCAGCTACGTGGACGTGCTCGCTACGCCGGAGGTGAGGGCGACCCTGCCCAAGGTCTCCAACTGGCCCACCTTCCCCCAGGTCTTCATTAACGGCGAATTGATCGGGGGCTGCGACATCGTGCTGGACCTGTATCAGAAGGGCGAACTGAAGAGCATGCTGCAGGCGGCGGTCAGTCCCGCGGACTAGGACCCCTGGTCGGGGCCATTCTGCCCGTTCCGCCACAGGCACCGCCCACCCGATTCCCTGTCTATCATTTCGAGCCGTTCCTGATGGGCCCGGTGCTCATCGGCATTCGGCCGGATCACCCTTAGCGGGGTCCGGTCCCCGGCCTGCAGGGCGGCGGCCGGGCGCGGGCGCCCCTCGTCCATCCCCTCCTCCAGGGACAGGCTGGCCTGGCCACCGGTCATGGCCAGATACACCTCCAGGAGCAACCGGGCGTCCAGCAGGGCGCCGTGCAGATCACGCTGGGAGTTGTCCACGCCGTAGCGGGCGCACAAAGCATCCAGGTTGTTTTTCTGGCCGGGGTGCTTCTCCCGCGCCATGCTCAGGGTATCAATGACCCGGCAAAAGTCCTCCAGACGCCCCCATTCCGGCCCCAGCAGGCGCAGCTCGTGATTAAGGAACTCCACGTCGAAGGGCGCGTTGTGGATGATCAGCTCGGCATCGCGGACGAAATCCAGGAACGGTTCCGCCACATCGCCGAACAGCGGTTTGTTCCTTAAGTCCGCGTCGCTGATGCCGTGCACCTCGAAGGCCCCGTCGTCGATCCGGCGTTCCGGATTGAGGTACTGATGGAAATGGCGCTCGGTTCTGCGACGGTTCACCAGCTCCACGCAGGCGATTTCGATGATCCGGTGTCCCTGGGAGACGTCCAGTCCGGTTGTTTCCGTATCCACCACCACCTGGCGCATGTTCACCTCCGATACTGTTTATTCATCCCGACAGCAGTTCATCGATGGCCCGGTTGGCCAGGGCATCCGCGCGTTCGTTTTCGGCATGGCCGCTGTGCCCCCTGACCCAGTGCCATTCCACTTTGTGTTGCCGGGAAAGTTCATCCAGGCACTGCCACAGATCGACATTCTTCACCGGCTTCTTGTCCGCCGTGCGCCAGTTCTTCCTCTTCCAGTTCGGCAGCCACTGGGTGATGCCGTTTCTCAGGTAATTGGAATCGGTGGTCAGGCGCACCCGGCAGGGTTTCTTCAAGGCCTCCAGGGCGCGGATGGCGGCGGTCAGTTCCATGCGGTTGTTGGTGGTATCCGCCTCGGCGCCGCAGAGCTCCTTCTCCTTGCCGTTATAACGCAACAGCGCGCCCCAGC
>JARRRO010000259.1:0-6378 GCA_037380645.1 Gammaproteobacteria bacterium
AGATCACCGGCACCATCGCCAACCTCCGTTGGGTGGACTGGGATTCCTTCAACGTCAACTTCTTCGTCATCGCCAATCCGGGCACCCTGGAAGGCTTTCCATCCACTTATATCAGCAGCTTCTACCTGCCGCCGGCACACAAGGAATTATTGATAGATCTGATCAAGCGCTTTCCCAGCATCACCGTCATCGACGTGGACGCCATCCTCACCGAGGTGCGGGCGATCATGACGCAGGTGTCCCGGACCGTGGAGTTCGTATTCGGTTTCACCGTGCTGGCGGGGATCATTGTCCTCCTCGCCGCCCTGCAAACCACCCCAGACGAGCGCAGCCGCGAGTCCGCCCTGCTCAGCTCCCTGGGAGCCTGTCGCCGCCAGATCCTGGCGGGGCTGGCCGCCGAGTTCCTGTGCCTGGGCCTTCTCACCGGGATCCTGGCGGCTTTTGCCGCCACCCTGGTGGAAGCGACGCTGGCGCAATACGTGTTCAAGATGGACGTCGTGGTCAATCCTCTGGTGTGGCTGATCGCGCCGCTGGTCTGCACCGCCGTCATCACCGTTTTCGGCCTGGCAGGCACACGCCGCGTGCTGAGAACGCCGCCCCTGGCGGTATTGAGGCGTATATGAAAAAGTGAATGGTGAGTCGTAAATAGTGAGAACATGATGTGACATAGATAAACATCCCGTTACATTCTGTTCAGGATCCCTTGATCCCGCCGCGCTTGCACGGCAAGAATACACTCATGGCCAGGATTTATTTCGAAGACTTCCGCCTGCTGGTCGTACGCCACGTGAAGGAGATGGAGGCGGAGATGGCGGAGTCACACAGTCCGGAATGGTTCCTGCTCGGGTACCTGCGCCGCATCGCCAAGGCCGCCGAGGAGCCCGTCAGCCCAAACCGGGTCGAAGGCTCCCTGCGCTCCCTGATCCGCTTTTACGTGGACAACGTCGAGGAGGCCTCGGATCCGGGCCGGCGCTGCACGCTCATCTACGAGGCCTACCGGAAGACGTTGCGGGAAAACCGGGAACGGGAATAGCCCGGGAGTCGAAAGCATAGTCGTCATTTCGAACGAACGTGAAAAATCCGCCGCAGGCGTCCCGACCGAAGGGTGAGATCTTTTTGTAAGATCCCTCACTTGCGTTCGGGATATGGATCTCCTGCTGCGCTGGAGATGACATATGGATATCATCATTCCAGCCTTTCGTCGCCTTCCTCTGACCACGGCGGGCTGACCAGAGCGAGGAAACGCAGTTCCTCTGCCCCGGTGTTCTCGATCCACTGCGCCGATCCCGGCGGGATGATGGCGGCCTGCCCCAGCTCCAGTTCCCTGGCTTCGGACTCGGCATGCAGACGGCCGCGGCCGGACAGGATGAAATAGACCTCGGTCCGGTCCAGCCGGTGGCGGTAGGTCCGCCCGCCCGCCTCCACCCGCGCCAGGGCGATGGAATACGGCAGGTCGACGGGATCGTTTTTACCGTGCAGCAGTTCCCGTATGCGGCAGCCGTCACTGGCGGTGAATTCCTCGCAGTCTTCCGGTTTTTTTACAAACAAGCCTCTCTCCTTTATATAATGCCCGGCAGGCTTCATTGTGTACCCTTGCCGCGCCCATTGCACATGTGCGTGTCATGGCATCACCAACGGACCACCACAAGGACAACCGCCAGCCCATGAAATACGTCGGCACACCCCAATACCGTCATGACACCCCGCCGTGTACGGGGGTCCTCCTGACCAATCTGGGCACTCCCGACGAGCCCACCGTCCCCGCCCTGCGCCGTTACCTGGCGGAGTTCCTGTCCGATCGCCGGGTCATCGAAACCAGCGGGCTGATCTGGCAGCCGATCCTGCACGGCATCATCCTGCGCACCCGCCCGCGCCGGTCCGCTGCGGCCTATGCCAAGATCTGGACCGAGGCGGGTTCGCCGCTGCTCGCCATCACCCGGCGCCAGGCCCAGGCCGTCGGTGAGGAGCTGGCTTCCCGGTGCCCGGGGCCGGTGCAGGTGGAACCGGCCATGCGCTACGGCAATCCATCCATCGCCTCCGCCCTGGCCCGCCTGCGCGAGGCCAACGCCCGGCGCCTGCTGGTGGTGCCCCTGTATCCGCAGTATTCCGCCGCCACCACCGCCTCCACATTCGACGCGGTTGCCGCCGAACTGTCGCGCTGGCGCTGGCTGCCGGAGCTGCGCATGGTCAACCACTACCACGATCATCCCGGCTACATCGAGGCACTGGTGGAAAGTGTCCGGCAGTTCTGGGCGGAACACGAGCGTCCCGACCGCCTGCTGTTGTCCTTCCACGGCCTGCCTCTCGCCGGCGACCCCTACTACTGTGAATGCCAGAAGACGGCGCGCCTGCTCGCCGACGAGCTGGGGCTGGCTGAAAACCAGTGGGCGGTGTCCTTCCAGTCCCGATTCGGACCCACGGAATGGCTGCAACCCTACACCGACAAGCTGCTGCAGCAATGGGCCGGCGCCGGCGTCGGCAACGTCCACGTTATCTGCCCGGGTTTCTCGGCCGACTGCCTGGAAACACTGGAGGAGATCAGCATGCAGAACCGTGGCCTGTTCCTGGAGGCCGGCGGCAAGTCCTTCTCCTATATCCCCGCCCTCAACGACGAGCCGGATCATATCCACGTACTGGCGCAAATCGTCACCGAACACTGCCAGGGCTGGCCGGAGTTCGCCGCGGACTATGACGCGGCAACGATGCGGAAGGAACTGCAACGAAGCAGACAGCGCGCCGAGAAACTGGCCGGGACGCTATGAACAAAATACGCGCAGGAACCAAGCGGAGGTGAATATGTCCGTCTATCTCATTGTCAACAGCGACGTCAAGGACAAACAGGCGCATAAAAAATATCTGGATAAGGTGCCCTCCCTGGTGGCGAAACACGGCGGAGAATACCTGGTGCGCGGCGGGGACTTCGAAGTGCTGGAAGGCGACTGGCGGCCGACGCGGCTGATCCTGTTTCGCTTTCCCGACCGGGAGTCGGTCAAGGCACTGTTCAGCGACCCGGAATACCTGCCGCTGAAGGAATTGCGCCAGAGCATCGCCGACACCCAGATCGTCATGGTCGACGGCACCGACCAGGGGGATTGAAACGCGGCGCCGCTGCCCGGGTAGCGGCGACCGGTCAGATTATCCCTTCTTTCCTGAGCTCCTCCAGCTTCTCCTCCGGGTAATCCAGCAGCCCGCCGTACACCTCATCATTATGCTGCCCGATCTTCGGGCCCGGCCAGTTGATCCGTCCCGGCGTCTTTGAGAGCCGCGGAAACGCGTTCTGCATTTTCAGGTTGCGGTATTCCTCGTGCTCCACCTCGATGATGGCGTGGCGCGCCCGGTAGTGCGGGTCCGCCAGCATGTCCGGGGCGCGGTACATCTTTCCCGCCGGCACACCGTGCTCCTCCAGAAGCTCCAGCAGAACGCCCGTCCGCGGTGGGATAGACATTGGACGGCGCCAGCCCCGGCAGGAAGGAACCGGTGCGCTCCCGGATGAAATTCCCCACTGTGTATTCCGGGACGGTGGATTCCATCACCCCCAGCACCGCCTCGTAGATGGCCGAGTCCACCACCTGGCCGCGGCCCGAGCGCTCCCGGGAATGCAGCGCCGCCAGGGTGCCTATGCAGGCGAACAGGGCCGCCAGGGAATCGCCTATGCTGATCCCCACCCGGCTGGGCGGCCGGGCCGGGTCACCGACGATATAGCGCAGCCCGCCCATGGCCTCGCCGATGCCGCCATAGCCGGCGCGGGAGGCATAGGGCCCGTCCTGCCCGTAGCCGGACACCCGGGTCATAACGATGCCGGGATTGAGCGCTGCCAGCTCGTCATAGCCCAGACCCCATTTCTCCATGGTGCCGGGGCGGAAGTTCTCCAGGACCACATCGGCACGCGCCGCCAGTTCCCGGAACACCTCCTCGCCCCGCGCGGTACGCACGTCCAGGGTGATGCACTTCTTGTTGCGGGCAATGATGGACCACCATACCGGCAGCTTGCGGCCCCAGTCCCGCATGGGGTCGCCGTGCCCCGGAAGCTCTATCTTGATGACCTCGGCGCCCAGGTCCGCCAGGAGCTGGCCACAGAAGGGCCCGGCGATGAGCTGACCCATTTCGATGACCCGGACCCCGTCCAGGGGACCGGGCGGCGAGTCCGGCGAAGGCGGGGATGCGGCCATTGAGTTATTCCATGACCTCGACGCCGTTCCAGAAGGCGGCATAATCGCGGATGCACACGGCGGCCGGGCTCACCGCGCCGTTCACCTCGATGTCGCAGTAACTGGTGTCCCCCTCCCAGGGGCGGTGGCTGTGCCAGTTGCAGTCCCGGAAGTAACGCCGGTCCAGGGACGCGGGCTGAAAATAGACATTGCTTTCCACAAGTTCATTGCCGTCACTGCGGGCCAGCACCGCTCCGCTCCAGATCGCCGTCGCCATGTTGCTTTCCCTCGTGGTTGGAATGGACCCGCTATTCACCCATGATGGTCACGGTGACCCTGCGAGTATAGCCCCGGTGGCGGTGTTCCCACAGGTAGACGCCCTGCCAGGTGCCCAGCACGCAGCGCCCGTCCTCCACCGGCAGGGTGAGGTCGCTGCCGGTGAGGACGCTGCGCACGTGGGCAGGCATGTCGTCCGGCCCCTCCGCGTCATGCCGGAACAGGGGATCACCGTCCTGAGCGAGGCGGGACATAAACGCCTCCAGATCGGCGCGTACCGTGGGATCGGCATTCTCGCACAGCATCAGGGAGGCGCTGGTGTGCTGCACGAAGACGTGGCACAGCCCCCGGCGTACGCCGGCCTCGCCCACCAGCGCCGCCACCTCGCCGGTGAGCTCCACCGTGCCGCGGCCCCGCGTGCTTATCTGCAATGTCTTCTGGATCACCATGGGTAAAGGGACAGCCGGGCGCATCGGCCCGGACGGACCGGTCATGATAACAACCGCTCAGCCCGGATCGGAAACCAGCCGGCTGAGGATCAGGCCGAAAAAGCCCCCCTCCCCCCGGAACCGCCAGCCCAGGTGCTCGCCGCAGCCGCCGCATACCGCAATCTGCCAGCTATGGCCGGGAAACCAGGTGTGTTCGGCGGTGGGGGAACCGACGGCGGCGCATCCCGGCGCCCCGCTGTAGCAGCCGAATTCGAAGGTGATCCCGGCCGGGTTAGAGCGCACGTGGACCTGTCTGCCGTTGACCGCGATGCCCGCCTCCTGCCGGGTGATGCCGTGACGGCAGAGACGGCAGAACAGCCCGCGGCCGGCTCCCTCCCGGGCATCCTGTTCTGCCCCACGCACGACCCGCTCCGGGACACCGGAGCTCGTATCGAAGCGATACCAGGGCAGGCCGGCGTCAATCCGGGGCAAAACCGAGACTTGCAAGGAAATGTTGATAATCTCCTGCTACACCCACTAATATCTGTTTATTAATCAGTATAGATCAGTTACATCCTCGTTTGAGGTCAGCGCAGGGGGTAGTAAGTGATGACAGCCATGCATCACGGGACGAGCGCCGCCGGGCCCTGAGCCCGCCATCCTTCATGTCGTCCCCATCAATACGTTTTCCCGCCCCGGTCTGCAGCGTGTTATTGCTGTTCGCACTTTCCCTGCCGGCCGGACTCCAGGCCGCCACGCTGAAAGATCAACGTCAGCAGTTTCTTCATGCCAGGCAAGCCCTGCACAAGGGGCACATCCAGCGCTACCAAAAACTGGCGGCGAAGCTCCGAGACTACCCCCTTTATCCCTATCTCATTTATCAATACCTGCGGCCGCGGCTGTGGAGGGCCAAGGACAGCATCGTCACGGATTTCCTGCACCGCTACAGCGACCTGCCCATTGCCGGCGAATTGCGCGCGACCTGGCTGGGGATATTAGCGAAGCGCGGCCGCTGGCGGGTGTTCCTGGACAACTACACCCCCCAGGACGATGACGTCCTGCAGTGCTACCAGCTGCTGGCGCGCATCAAGACCGGCGGAGACGATCAGTTGCTGGAAGACACCCGGGACCTGTGGCTGACGGGAAAGTCCCGGCCGTCGCAATGCGACCCGGCCTTTAAGCGCCTGTACCACAGTGATCTGATGACGCCCGATCTGATCTGGCAGCGCATCCGGCTTGCCATGGATCGGGGCCGGACACGCCTGGCTGGCTACCTGAGCCGGCGCCTGGATGCCCCGGATCGGCGCTGGGTGAAACACTGGATAGCCATGTACCACAACCCGGCCCGGGAACTGCGCCGCTCTGCCTATCAGGACGGGCCGCGGGCGCGGGAGATCCTGGCCTACGGCATCCAGCGCCTGGCCGCCGCCGACGTCGACCAGGCCCTGCAGCAATGGCGGGCGCTGCGAAATAACTACACATTCAGTCCCCCGGTGCAGAATGAAGTCCGCCGCCGCCTCGCCGTC
>JARRRO010000259.1:6467-9574 GCA_037380645.1 Gammaproteobacteria bacterium
GACAGCGGGCACGATCCCCGACGACGTCTACCCCCTGCGCTGGCGCTACTGGCGGGCCCGCGCCCTGGAACAGGCCGGCGAGCGGAAGACTGCCGACGCCATCTACCGCTCTCTGGCCGGGCAGCGGGATTACTACGGGTTTCTGGCGGCGGACCGCCTGGGCATCCCCTACAACCTGAACTACGCCTCCCTGCCCAATGATGTAGAGACCTGGAAAGCCATCATGGCCATGCCCGCCGTCATCCGGGCCCGGGAACTCTATAAACTGGGTATGATGCTGGAGGCGCGGCGGGAATGGCGCGACGCGCTAACCCGCATGAGCGATCACCAGATGCAGATAGCCGCCAGGATCGCCGCCGACTGGGGCTGGGACGACCGCACCATCCTGACCCTGGGCCGGGCCCAGGCCTACGATGACCTGGTTCTGCGCTTCCCCCTGCCCTACGAACATCGGTTGAAGAAATACGCCAAAAAGCGGGGACTGGACCTGAGTTGGCTGTTCGCCCTGACCCGGGCGGAAAGCGCCTTCATGCAGGACGCCCGCTCCCCCACCGGGGCCCTGGGGCTGATGCAGGTTATGCCCCGCACCGGCCGGCGCACGGCCCGGGCCATAGGATTCAGAACCTTCCATACCCGTTATTTGCTGCAGGCGGACAAGAACATCACCATCGGAACCGCGTATTTGAAGCAGATGTATGATAAATTTAACGGCAACCAGATCCTGGCCACGGCGGCTTATAACGCCGGACCTTACAACGTTGCCCGGTGGCTGCCGGAGTCGGAATGCGATGAACCGGACGTCTGGATCGAGACGATTCCTTTTACCGAAACCCGGAAATACGTCGCGCGCATCCTGTACTATTCGTCCATTTACGACTGGCGCCTGCAGCGGGGGATCACCCATGTGCGCGATCATGCTGGCCAACCGCCTGGTCAACCACGGCTACACCCTGCGCATACTGACCCGCGATCGCGAGCGCCATAAGCAGAATCTGATCCTGCTGCCGGGCACGGACCTGGTGGAAGCCGACATTCATGATGCAAACGCCCTGACGGAACAGATCGCCGGCTGCGACGCCGTGATCAACCTGGTGGGCATCCTCAACGAACGCGGCGGCGAGAACGGCAGCTTCCGCCACGTGCACGTCGAGTTGATGGAAAAGATCATCCGGTCCTGCCGGGCCAATGGCGTCCGGCGCCTCCTTCAGATGAGCGCCTTGAACGCCGATGCCAAGAACGCCCCCAGCCGCTACCTGCGCACCAAGGGCGAGGCCGAGGATATGGCCCACGCCGCCCGCGACATCCGGGTCACCAGCTACAGGCCGTCGGTCATCTTCGGCGATGACGACAGCTTCTTTAACCGCTTCGCCGATCTTTTGAAACTCGCCCCCGGGATATTCCCACTGGCCTGCGCGCACGCCCGCTTCGCCCCGGTTTTCGTCGGCGACATTGCCGAGGTGTTCATCCATACCCTTAAGGATCCGGATTTCTACGGCAGGCGCCTGGACCTGTGCGGGCCGCATGTCTATACCCTGCAGGAACTGGTGGAATATACCGCTACCTGCCTCGGCCTCAGACGCAAGGTCATTCCGTTGCCGGACTTCCTGAGCCGCATGCAGGCCGCCATGATCGACATGGCGGGCTTCATGTTCAACCTCACCGGCGTGGAGAAACCCTTTTCCATGGACAATTACCTGTCCATGAAGGTGGACAGTGTCAGCGATGCCAACGACCTGCCGGCCATCGTGCCACAGCCGACCGCACCCGAGGCGGTGGTGCCGCAATATCTGGCCGGTCATACATATCGATCCCATTACGATCAGTTCAGGCGCGACCACGCCTGACCGCCGTCCCGCACGGCGGTCGCCGCGCCGTCCCGGGAAATCTTCCATGAACCGGCAACAGGCGCAGGGCTGAACCGCATGAACACACCTTCCGGCGGCAACGGTTCAACTCCGGGCGGGAACCCGGTGATCGCCCTTGTCAAAAGGGCGGTGGGTGCGGCCATGGAGATCGAGGCCAACGAGATCAAGGCCACGGCCCTGTCATTCCTGTTCATCTTCCTGCTCATGGCAGCCTACTACATCCTGCGCCCGGTGCGCGACGCCCTGGCCAGCAACTGGACAGACGCCCAGGTCAGCTTCCTCTGGACCATGAATTTTTTCATCAGCGCCACTGTGGTCGCTCTCTACGGCGTCGCCGTCTCAAGCATCCGATTCAGGCGTCTGGTTCCTGCCATCTACAGCTTCTTCGCCGCCACCTTCGTCTGCTTCTACATCGCCGTCAGCGCCTCCGCCCAGCACGTACTAATCAACAAGTGCTTCTACGTCTGGGTCAGCGTCTTCAGCCTGTTCCATGTCTCCGTCTTCTGGAGCTACATGGCCGACACCTTCAGCAAGGAACAGGCCAAGCGCCTGTTCGCGGTGATTGCCGCCGGCGCCAGCGCCGGCGCGCTGCTGGGTCCGTCCATCCCGACGCTGCTGGCGGGGAAACTGGGCAGCAACGAGATGATGCTGATCGCGGCCGTTCTGCTCGTCCTGCCCATACCCATCATCCTGTACCTGGCCAGGCTCAAGGTGATAGAACTGCATAACCAGGACGTGAACGCGGACCTGACCGACCTCAGGATTGGCGGCAATCCGCTGGCCGGGTTCAAACAATTCGCCACCAGCCCCTATCTGCTCGCCATCGGCGCCTTCATCCTCCTGTACACCATGATCGGCTCGTTTGTGTACTTCGAACAGAAGAACTTGCTGGCAGCTTACGACATGGCGACGCGGATCCGCATCCTCGGCGGCATCGACTGGAGCGTCAACATCCTCACCTTCACCCTGGCCTTCTTCGCCACCGGACGCCTGGTCCAGCGCTTCGGCATGACCGTTGCCCTGCCCCTGATCCCCGTGATCATTATCGCCGGCATGCTGATCCTGGCGTTCGCACCCGTCCTGGCCGTCCTCATCCCCCTGCAGGTGGGGAGGCGGGCCGGCAATTACGCGGTGACCCGGCCGGCGCGGGAAATGCTGTTTACCGACGTGGACAGGGAGGCGCGGTTCAAGGCCAAGCCGGTCATAGATATCGTCGTCTACCGGGGCGGCGATACCGCCACC
>JARRRO010000260.1:0-5906 GCA_037380645.1 Gammaproteobacteria bacterium
CCAGCACGCGCCGCAAGTCGCCGCCGTACCGGTCCGCCATGTCCATGCTCACGTTCTACATCAACCGCGCGGGCAAGCACCTGGACGCGGAGCAGAAACGGGTGCTGGAGCAGGCCAAGCAGGAATTGCGTCACCTCTACGGCAAGGACTGACTCAGCGCCGGGGCAGACGTGGCGGAACCAGGACGAAGACCGCCACCACGAGCAGCCCAAACAGGGTATAGACGAGGCCGAATACCCAGTTTTCGGCCTGGTAGAAAATCAACCTGTGCAGCCAGTACTGAATAAAGGCGTCTCCATAGGGCTCCCTGCCGGCCAGCGCGCGCAGACGGTTCTCCCACACGGTCAACGGGCAATCGGCACCCAGCCAGGACTGCACGACGACGGTGCCGATAGCCGCCAGGTGCAGCAGGCGAAACCAGAGGTTGCGCACCCAGGCCCAGGCGCGGAAATGGCCGATGACGGTCAGGACCAGTCCGCCTATGATGAAAACGATCAGCAGCAGGTGGACCACCAGCACGACGTCGGCCAGGAGGGAATACCATTGTCCGCCGTTCATTATGTTTCTCCCGCCCCACCGGAAGACCATTCTCCCGCCGGAGCACCGGAACGCCAAGGACTTCCTTTTCTTATATAAGACCCGGGGCTGCGTTATTGCTTCAGCGGGAGTATGATAGCCGTACATCCGGCCCCACTTGATGTGACGATGTCTGCCGATTTTTTTCTGCCCTACGAATTCTCCCCGGCCGTGCTGGTACTGTGCCTCGGCGGGCTTGCCGTCTACCTGCGCGGCCTGTACCTGGCCCCGGTGAGACCGGGTTACGGCCGCATCATCGCCTTCGTCACGGGGGTACTGCTCATCTATGTGGTCATGCAGACCCGCTACGACTACTGGTCGCAGCACATGTTCTTCGTCCATCGCCTGCAGCACCTGGTGCTGCATCACCTGGGGCCTTTCCTTATCGCCCTGTCCGGACCCGGCGCTCTGCTCGGTCTCGGCATGCCCGGACCGCTGCGGCGGCCGCTGGCCGCGTTCTGGCACCGGCCCCTGACCCAGCGCTGTTACCGCATCGTTCAGCAGCCCGTTATCGCCGGGCTGCTGTTCGTCGGCCTCATCTATTTCTGGCTGATGCCGAACATCCACTTCTACGCCATGCTCAGCCGCCCCCTGTATGCCCTGATGAACTGGAGCATGGCCGTGGACGGCCTGCTGTTCTGGTGGATGATCCTGCACGGCTGGCCCGGGGCACAGCACTCAAGCCGGCCCTATGGCTGGCGCATTCTCGTGCTGTTTCTGATCACCCTGCCCCAGATTGCCATCGGCGCCTACATCGCCCTGTGCAACGAGTCGCTGTACAGCATCTACGCCGTGTGCGGGCGCATCTGGCCGATACCGGCCGCCGTGGACCAGCAGCTGGGCGGTCTCATCACCTGGATTCCCTCCGCCATGATGAGCCTGTTCGGAATGCTGGTGGTCCTGCACCAGTTGCTGCATGCGGAAAAACGCACCCACGATGACCTGCCGGCGAGCAGCCATGTCCTGTCCGTCTCTTCCTGAACGCCTCACCGCGCGCGCCCTGCTGGTGGCGCTGCTGCTGACGGCGGCACTGGCGGGATGTCAGCAGAACCAGCCGTGGCGGACCCGTTCGATTGCCCATATCATGCCGGACCTGGCCTTCACCCTGACCGACCAGAACGGCCGCACCGTGCATGCCAATGACTATACCGGCAAGGTGGTGATGCTGTTTTTCGGCTTCAGCCACTGCCATCAAACCTGTCCGGCCACGCTGGGCAAACTGACGGCGGTCCTGGACAAGATGGGTAAACGGGCCGACCTTGCCCGGCTGCTGTTCGTCAGCGTCGATCCCAACCGCGATACCCCGGCCAGGCTGGCCTCCTATACCAGCGCCTTCGCCCCCCAGGTCATCGGCCTGACCGGAACGCAGGACGAGTTGCAGACCCTGACCAAGCGCTACCGTGTGGCATTCAGTTACGGCAAGGGTTATCCCCATGGCAACTACAAGGTGTACCACTCCGGTGCGGTGTTCGTCTTCGATGGCAAGGGCAAGGTCCGGCTGCTGTTCACCCAAACCGACAAGATCAGCGACATCAGCGCCGATCTGAGTCGCCTGCTGGCCCAGGCTGCCTCCTCGAGCTGATCTGCATCAAAACCAACTTCCGTGCTCTCATTATAATTTTTAAAGACAGCCACAGAGGACACAGAGAAACGGTGATTAGTAAGTAGTGAATCGTGAATAGTAAAAGCCGGATTACTCTCCAATCTTGTTGTAACCATTCACCATTTACAATTCACGTTTCTCCTCTGTGTACCTCTGTGACCTCTGTGGCAAAAACCAGTGAAACGACGCCGTAGTGCGTGTAAATAACGATCAGTGAGTAAGGCCCGTATGAACCAGGAAAGCGATTCCGTTATCCGCATCGACTATTTTTCCGACATCCTGTGCATCTGGGCCTACGTCGCCCAGATCCGTGTGGACGAGCTGCTCAGCCAGTTCGGTGAGCGGGTGGACGTCGACTGCCATTTCTTCCCGGTGTTCGGCTGCACCGAGACCCGCATCGGCGAAGGCTGGGTGGATCGCGGCGGCTTTGCCGCCTACAACCGACATGTACGGGACATCGCCGCCCGCTTCGAACACGTCGAGGTCAATCCCGGCGTGTGGCTGGAGAACGCCCCGCGCTCCTCTGCCTCGTGCCATCATTTTCTGGCGGCGGTGGCGCTGGTGGAACGGGAAAGGCTCATTACGCCCGGCCGGGCACCGGCAGGCAGGACGCTGTTCGCGGAGGCGGCGTGGCGGTTGCGCTGTGCCTTTTTCCAGGAGCTTCGGGACATCGGCCGGCTCGACGTGCGGAGGATATCCTGGAACGGCTGCACAACGGGTCGGCCATGGCCCTGATGTGCCGGGATGCCGACCTCAAGGACAGGTACCGGATCGAAGGCAGCCCCACCTACGTTCTCAACCACGGCCGCCAGAAACTCTACGGAGACGTGGGCTACAAGATCATCGATGCCAACATCCGTGAGATACTGAACCGCAGGGAGGATCAGTTGAGCTGGTGTTGAAAGGGACAGGGAAGGAAGTGGTCATCGTCCTGGCGCGCTGATGGAAAAAATGCAGGTACATCCCTGTACCCGTCAGCCGGCCGGAGGGGTGATTCGACCGGCTGCCAGGGACTGTCCGATACGGGGTGGTGTGCTCCGGACAGTCCTGCACTGTTTTCTGGCGCCGTTGCGGCTGAGCGCGGCCGGAACCAGCAGGAGGATGGGCGGCATGGGGCATTGCCGGTGATCCCCCTTGTGTCCTCTGACCGGCGCCGCCGGCGGGAAGTTCACCGGGCGAGCTTGAAATGGTCCGGAAATTGGCGCATCTTGTCGCGACCTCAAGAACAATCCCAAGGGGAGAGACATGATCAGAGTCCACGTGTTGTACCCGAATAAAGACGGCGCCACTTTCGATTACGACTACTACCTCAAGACCCACATCCCCATGGTCCAGGAACTGGTGGGAGATGCCCTGAAGGAAGTACGCATCTACCGTGGCACCTCCGCTCCGGACGGTTCCCCGGCCGGTTTCATGACCTTTGCGAGCCTGTTTTTCGAAAACGCCGAGGCCTTCGGTGCCGCCTTCGGGCCTAACGCCGAAAAGATCATGGGCGATATCCCCAACTTCACCAATGTCGAGCCCGCCGTCCAGATAGACGAACGCCTGCTCTAGACGTGCCGCTGGTTTATCACCGGGGATCGTAAATACCTAACTAAAGCCACAGACGACTACAGGGATGTAGTCGGTAGAAAACGTCGGGAACATGTTTTCGAGGACACAGAGATCAAAGAGTGGATTTTCAGAAACATGAATATTTTCATCTCTCTGTGTTCTCTGTGATCTCTGTGGCTTATATAAAAATACCCTGAAAAAATCTGGCCGGCGGGAATGCTGACACTCGGCCACGTCGACGTTGTTTATCCGCTGCTAATCGCAGGTCTTGAATAGTAAAAGCCGGCGTGCTTCACCACCCCGTAAATCGACCACTAACGATTCACGGGTTTACCGGGGGCGGAGGTGTTCGTCCACCGTCACGTCTATCTTGCGGATCTGCCGGTATTCATCGGCGGGGATGTTGACACGCCGCCGAGTCTCCTTTTCCCGGCCGCCGCGGAGGACCACCACTTGTACGGCCCGGTACAGAACGCTGCCATCCCCATCCTTGAACTTGACCGTCAGGGTGGCGTCATAGGGCGCCTTGCAGGTGTTGTGTACTGAACCCGTCCAGGTAGCGGTGGTGAGGTCGTAACGGGTCCTGATCTTGTTCACGTCGTTGTCCTTGACCACCAGGCAGCGGGCCTGGACGGCGGCGCTCGCGGCCAGGACCGCGATGAAGATGAGAAATCGTTGTAACATAAGAAATTCCTGTCTCCTTCCTCCTCGTGGCGTCCCCGCGGCAGCCTGTCCGCAGCCCGGGATGAGAAGAATGACCATGGTAAATCGAAGGGGGGGCGGGATTTCAAGCCCGGCCCTCCGCCCGCGGCCGAATCCCGAGTAAAACGATAGGTGAAATACTTGACTAATTTACTTGGTTATGGGACTCTTACAGGTCCTTAAAGACGCGATGCAGCGGGAATTACTGTCATGAGACTCACCACCAAAGGCCGTTACGCGGTTACCGCCATGCTGGACCTGGCCCTGCACCGGGAGCACGGACCCGTCAATCTGGCGGACATCTCCTCCCGCCAGGGGATCTCCCTGTCCTATCTGGAGCAGCTGTTTTCACGGCTGCGCAAACGGGGGCTGGTATGCAGCACCCGTGGCCCTGGTGGTGGGTACTTACTCAGCCACGAGCCCTCGGAAATATCCATTTCCGATGTCATCTCTGCCGTGGATGAATCCGTGGACGCCACCCGCTGCGGCGGCCAGAAAAACTGCCAGAGCGACGACCGTTGCCTGACCCATGATCTGTGGGAGGAGCTCAGCCTGCAGATCACGGAGTTCCTCCGGGGCATCACCCTGGAGGACCTGGTCCGCCGCCGGGCCGTGCGCCAGGTGTCCCAGCGGCAGGATTCCATCCCCATCCAACTGGTTCAGTAAAGGAGAGAGGTCAGCTATGGAAAACCCCGGAATCGTATTGACCGACAAGGCTGCGGCCCACGTCAGGGACTACCTGGCCCGTCACGGCGGCGGCGACCGTTTCCGCATCGGCGTCAAGCCCACGGGCTGTTCCGGCTACCAGTACGTGGTGGAAACCGCCGGGACCGTCGGCGAGGACGACGCCATCTTCGAGTGCAAGGGCGTGAAGATCGTCGTGGACAGTCACAGCCTGCGCTACCTGGCCGGCACGGAACTGGACTATGTCCGCGAGGGCCTCAACGAGGGGTTTCGCTTCAACAACCCCAACGTCGCCGAAACCTGCGGCTGCGGCGAGAGCTTCAGCGTGGCCGACCAGGGCGCCTGAGAGCGGGCATTCATTCACATCCGGACGTATTTTTATGTCAACCCCAGAGCAAGACGTCGAACAACTCGTTAAACGGGAATACCAGCACGGCTTCGTCACCGAGATCGACGCCGAGACCCTGCCGCCGGGCCTGAACGAGGAGGTCATACGGCACATCTCCGTCGTGAAGGGCGAGCCGGAATGGCTGACGGAATGGCGCCTGGAGGCCTACCGCCTGTGGCTGGACATGGCCGAACCCAACTGGGCTCATATCCACCACGACCCCATCGACTACCAGGCCATCTCCTATTATTACGCGCCCCGGTCCAGGGGCGACGGCCCCAAGAGCCTGGACGAGGTGGATCCCAAACTGCTGGAAACCTACGAGAAGCTGGGCATCCCCCTGCACGAACAGAAGATGCTGGCCGGCGTCGCCGTGGACGCCGTCTTCGACAGCGTCTC
>JARRRO010000261.1:0-3060 GCA_037380645.1 Gammaproteobacteria bacterium
CCAGTTGATCGTACACGGCGGGCCATACCGATCCCAGCAGCCGCGGCGCCTCGAAAAACACCTCGCTGGCCACCGCGAAGAACTCCGCCGGATTGGTGGCGGCATAGGCGTCGATGTCGGTGTGGCGTCCCGCCTCCACGTCCGCGGTATGGGCGGCGAAGGCCTCGCTGAAGGCCGCCGTCCACCGTGCCTGGTCCATGCCCCGGTGCAGGGGCGGCCGGCCGTTGGCGGAGCCGTCCAGCATGTCCAGCTTGTGCGCCATCTCATGGATGATGACATTGTATCCATGCCCGCGGGAGATCACGTCCTCCCAGGAAATCACCACCGGGCCCCGCAGCCAGGCCTCCCCCGCCCTGGCCTCCTCGCCGGTGTGCACCACCCCGGCCTCGTCGCGCCAGGCATCCCGCACCAGGAAGGGATCGCGGTAGACGATCACCGAATAAAAGGCGTGATAGTAATCCAGGTCCAGATTGAGGATGGGAATGGCGGCCTCGCAGGCGATGCGCGCCCGCACCGTCTCCGTGAGGACCATCCCCCGCGCCGCCTCCATGAATTTTTCATACAGGAACAGCGAGGCCGTGTCCCGCAGACGCCCCCGGTCCGCCGCCGACAGATGCGCCGCGGCATCCACCCCGGCGATCACCGACTGCCACAGATCGGCCGGGATGCGGTGCCGGCGCAGGATGCGCCGGCGGCGCCAGTTCCGGAGAAAAGCGAACACCGGGCATGATCAGCCGGTTAGGAACGCTATCCCCGCCCCGTTTCCGGCGGAAACTCCGGGGGCGTCTCCGGCGGCAGCTCGGGCACCGGGCCGCCGGGTTCCTCCGGCGGCCGCTCCGGGGGCATGCCGGGCGGCTCCCCGGGTGGCGGCTCCTCGGGGGGGCCGCCGGGCGGGATCTCCGGCTCGCCGGGACGCTGACCGCTCACCACTGATGCACTGCGCATGATTAAGACTCCTCGTCTTTATCGACGTACAACACTACTGTAACCCGGTGAATCGTAAATGGTGAATAGTAACGGCGGTTCCAGGTCACAAGTAACAAGAAGCACGGAGAAATGTGTCATTCGATTCACAACTCACGATTCACTATTTCAAGACAGTCGTCAGCACCAGATACGCGTTGTAGCCAATGTATCCCGCCAGCAGCACCGCCCCCTCCAGCCGGTCGATGCGGCCGTGATCCCGGAAACGATAGGCCATGAGGTACAGGAGCAGGGTCATCCCCGTCATTACCGGCCAGTCGCGATACAGCACCTCCGGATCCACCCGCAGCGGATGGATGCCTGCGGCGACGCCGACCACGGCCAGGGTGTTGAACAGATTGGAGCCCAGCACGTTACCCAGGGCGATGTCGTCCTTGCCCTTGTGCACGGCCACCATCGAGGATGCCAGCTCCGGCAGTGAGGTCCCCAAGGCGACCACAGTGAGGCCGATGACCAGCTCGCTGATGCCCATGGCCTTGGCCAGGATCACCGCGCCCCACACCAGCATGCGCGAACTCAGGACCAGCAGCACCAGTCCTGCCAGCAGCCAGAACACGGCGTGTCGCAACGGCATGCGATTGTGGGCCAGCTGGGCGTCGGTCTCCCTGGCCAGGGCGTCCACCCGGTGCCGCAGACCCTGCACGATGGCCCAGCCCATGATCCCCAGGAAGACGGCCAGCAGGATCAGCGCGTCCAGGCGGTCCAGTTCACGGTTCCACAGGATCCCCACCACCAGAAAGGTGATGATGGTGAGCATGGGCAATTCCTTGTGCAGGACCTGGGAATGCACGGCGATGGGACGGAACAGGGCCGTCAGTCCCAGGATCAGGCCGATATTGGCGATATTGGAGCCGTAGGCGTTGCCCAGGGCCAGGCCCGGGGTGCCGCCCAATGCGGCCAGAGCGGATACCGCCAGCTCCGGGGCCGAGGTGCCGAAACCGACGACCACCCTGCCGATGAGCAGCGGCGGCATGCCGGCGGGATCGGCGGTCGCGGCCGCCCCCTCCACGAAGCGGTCGGCACTCCATATCAGCAGCACGAACCCCGCCAGCAGGGCGAACAGGGCGGTCAGTATCTGGGGCATTACGGGTCTATGGTCTCCGGTTCAGGAAAAAGCCCGAGGTCATCCCTCACTCTCATTTGGTTCCTCTTCCCGCCCGTCCGCGTAGCGCGCGAAGCGGCCCCGCTCCGGGGGATGCACGGGATCCAGGCGGGGCCAGGGCCAGCCGCCGAATTCAGTGCGGCGGTAGTCCGCGAAGGCCTGTTCCAGTTCCTCCCGGGTGTTCATGACGAACGGGCCGTAATGGGCCACCGGCTCGGCTATGGGCCGGCCCTGCAGCAGCAGCAGATCGGCCCGGCCATCGCCGTTCTCCAGGAGCGTTTCCCGGTCAGCGTGCAGGGCGAGGCCGTGGCCGGCGGCGATTTCCCGGCCGGCCACGCGCAAAGACGTTCCCCGGTGGAAGTACAGACTGCGGTTCAATCCCTGCCCCGCCACCGGCAGGGTCCAGGCCGCGCCAGGCGCCAGGGTGATCACCCAGATGGCCACGTGATGGCCGGGATCGGCGGCCCAGGAAGGCGGCGGCGGCACCGGCGCGTGTATTCCCTCCACCTCGCCGGCGATGATCTCCACCGTCACACCGCCGTCGCCGCTGACGAAGCGCGGCTGTGACTCCCGCCAGAACATGGCGTAACGGGGCTCGGCCATTTTTCCCGCCGCGGGCAGGTTCAGCCAGATCTGGAACAGCTCCAGGGGATTGTCCCGGTCCGCGTACAGCAGGGGGAACATCTCCGCGTGCTGCACCCCACGGCCGGCGGTCATCCACTGGGTGTCGCCGTCGCTGTAGCGTCCCGCCGCCCCCAGGGAGTCCGCGTGATCCACCCAGCCCCGGCGCACCACGGTCACCGTCTCGAAGCCCCGGTGGGGATGGGCGGGAAAGCCCGGCACCGTCTCGCCGTGGTACATGCGCCAGCCATCCCGGCCGGCGAAGTCGCGACCCAGGTCCCGGCCCGCCAGGGAGGCGGCCGGCCCCAGATCGGCGTTGCCGGCGGGATAGGCGTCCTCGTGGTGGACGCAGA
>JARRRO010000262.1:0-3051 GCA_037380645.1 Gammaproteobacteria bacterium
TGATCTACGACGCCCTGGCTGCGGCGCGGGCCCGGGACATCGATGTGGTGATCGCCGATACCGCGGGGCGACTGCACACCAAGAGCAACCTCATGGAGGAGCTGAAAAAGATCCGCCGTACCATCGAAAAGCTCGATGCGGCCATACCGGTAGAGACCCTGCTGGTGCTGGATGCGGGCACCGGCCAGAACGCCCTGGCCCAGGCCGAACAGTTTGACCGGGCCGTGGGGATCACCGGCATCGCCCTGACCAAGCTGGACGGCACCGCCCGCGGCGGCATCGTCTTCGCCCTGGCCGAGAAACTGGGCAAGCCCCTGCGCTTCATCGGCGTCGGCGAACAACTGGAAGACCTGCAGCCCTTCGCCGCAGCGGATTACGTCAATGCCCTGCTGGCGGCAGAAGAATGATCCGCTTCACCGAGGTGTCCATGCGCTACCCGGCCGGCAACGAGGCCCTGACGCGCATCAATCTCTTTATAGAGCAGGGCGCCATGGTCTTCGTCACCGGGCGTTCCGGCGCCGGCAAGACCTCCCTGCTGCGGCTGATCTCCCTGATAGAACGCCACCACCGCGGCCAGATCATTGTCAACGGGCAGAACCTGGAGCGGGTCAGGGGCCGCCGCGTCCCCCTGTACCGGCGCAGCATCGGTTTCATGTTCCAGGATCACCGCCTGCTTTACGACCGCTCTGTATTCGACAACGTCGCCCTGCCGCTGGTGGTGGCTGGCTACCGCTACCAGGATATCCGCCGGCGGGTGCACGCCGCCCTGGACAAAGTCGGCCTCCTGAACCGGGAAAAGAGTCACCCCCCCGCTCTCTCCGGCGGCGAACAGCAGCGGGTGGGTCTGGCCCGGGCCGTGGTGCACCGCCCCGCCGTCCTGCTGGCGGACGAACCCACCGGCAATCTCGACCCGGCCCTGTCCTGGGAGAGCATGCAGTTGTTTGAACAGTTCAACCAGGTGGGGGTCACCGTCCTCATCGCCAGCCATGACCTCGCCATGATCCAAAAAATGAAAAAAAGCATTATCACCCTGCGCGACGGCCGCCTTCTCACCCACATCGGCCAGACCCTGCAGGAATGAACGCCCGGCGCCGACAACGATCCCCGCGCGTTCGGCCGGGCCGCTTCCTGGAGACATGGCTGTATCAGCACGCCCAGGCGTTTGTCTTCAGCCTCGGTCAGTTCTTCAAGCATCCGGCAAGCAACCTTCTGTCCGCCGCCGTCATCGGCATTTCCCTGGCCCTGCCCGCCGCCTTCTATCTGGTCCTGGACAATGCCCAGCGGGTACTGGACAACTGGGAGGGCGCCGTCCGTATCAGCTTGTATCTGAAGCAGGACGTCAGCGGTGACCAGGCCCGCCGCCTGGCCGAGCAGCTGCGCCGGGAAGACGGCGTCAAAGACGTCCGCTACATCAGCCCTGACCAGGCCCTTAAGGAATACAAGACCGCATCCGGCTTCAACCAGGCCCTGGACGCCCTGAAGACAAACCCCTTGCCGGCGGTGCTGGTGGTCACCCCGAAGCTGGCGTCTCTGTCATCCGATCGGGGCGAGGCGCTGCTGGCGCGCCTGAACCATCTTTCCCAGGTGGACAGCGCCCAATACGACAGCCGCTGGATCCGGCGCCTTTTGGCCATCGTCCGGATCCTGCAGCGCGGCGTGATCATCCTGGCCTGCCTGCTGGCCATCGCCGTCCTTCTGGTGGTAGGCAACACCATCCGCCTGGCCATCAACAACCGTCGCATCGAGATTGAAATCAACAAACTGTTCGGCGCCACCAATGCCTTCGTCCAGCGCCCGTTCCTGTACAGCGGGCTGCTCCACGGCATGGTTGGCAGCCTCATTGCCTGGATTCTGGCCACCGGCGCCCTGCTGCTGTTGAACTCGCCCATAGAACACCTGGCCACGCTGTATCACAGCAGCTTTCACCTGCATGGCCTCGGACCCCGGGAGCTGCTGCTCCTGGCGGGGGCCGGGAGCGGCCTCGGGGTGGCCGGCTCGTGGCTCGCCGTACAGCGCCATATCCGCCACCTGGACATGGGATAAGTGTTTGTATTTCAGAGCGTTTTTCCCTGTCATGACAGGAACTTTCCCGTCCCCTTAGCACTCTAAATGTTCGAGTGCTAAAATTAACCATCACAGAGGAGTAAAGGGGTAAGAGATGAATCTGCAGCTTGCTTTGCCGACGGGGTCCCTGGAGACCTACGTCCAGTCGGTCAATCAGATCCCCATGGTCAGCGCGGAGCGCGAGCGCCAGCTGGAGCGGCGCTTCCGTGATCACCAGGACCTGGACGCGGCCAGGGAACTGGTCATGGCGCACCTGCGTTTCGTGGTGCGGGTGGCACGCGGCTATAACGGCTACGGCCTGCCCCAGGCGGATCTGATCCAGGAAGGCAACATCGGCCTGATGAAGGCGGTGAAACGTTTCGACCCGGAGATCGGCGTGCGCCTGGTCTCCTTCGCCGTGCACTGGATCCGCGCCGAGATCCATGAATATATCCTGCGCAACTGGCGCATCGTCAAGGTGGCCACCACCAAGGCCCAGCGCAAGCTGTTCTTCAACCTGCGCTCCGCCAAGAAGCGGCTGGGCTGGATGAATAGTGAGGAAGTGAACGCCGTGGCCGAGGACCTGGGCGTCTCCAGTCGCGACGTGCTGGAGATGGAGGAACGGTTGAGTTCCCGCGACGCCTCCTATGACGGTCCGGTGATAACCGATGACGAGGACGCCGTCTTCGCCCCGGTCGGCTACCTGGAAAACCTGGGCCCCGGTCCGGAGGAAGAGGCGGAAACCGCCCAGACCGAAGACCTGGAGCAGCAGCGCCTGCGGCAGGCCCTGGCGGCCCTGGACGACCGCTCCCGCGAGATCATCCGGCGTCGCTGGCTCGCGGACAACAAGACCACACTGCAGGAACTGGCCGGAGAATTCGGCGTCTCCGCGGAGCGCATTCGCCAGCTGGAGAAGGCGGCCATGGCGAAGATGCACTCGGCCATTGCCGCCTGACAACTACGGTGAATCGTATTTAGTGAATCGTGAATAGTGGTTAAACCACGAGG
>JARRRO010000263.1:0-3031 GCA_037380645.1 Gammaproteobacteria bacterium
CCCCTTTTTATTTTTTCTTAGCTGCTAGTGGTTTGTAGCTGCCTTAGATCCACTTCATAAACCCCATCTCGAAGCGGTGGCACAGGAGGGGATGGAAGGGATAGACGCGCAGCTTGTATTCGATCAGGCCGGCCAGATCCCTGGCGAACTCTCCCAGGTAGACGACTTCGCCATCCTGCTCCTCGCCGGCCTTCAGGATAAACGTCTCGTGCGCCTGGAAACCGCCGTCAGTCCGGGCCTTGCCCAGCAGGCATTCGACCACCACATCCTTGCTGTTCAGTCCGTTCAATTTGACGCCGACGCTGACGGTGAACGACTCCCCCTGGCGGATGGCCGCCGGGGGCGCATCCAGGCGGCGGATGCCGATGCCGTGCCAGCTGTGCCGGATACTGGCTTTCCAGGCGGCCAGTCCCCGCGCCTGCGCCCCGCCCTCCGCTTTCAACTCCCCCGCCGTGGCAATGGACGGGAGATAGAAGCGGTTGACGTAATCCATGACCATGCGCTGGGCGCAGAAGCGGGGGATAACGGATTTCATGGCCTCCTTGGCCATTTTCACCCAGCCCTCGGAATACCCCTCCTGGGCCCGGTTGAAATACAGGGGGATGACCTCCTGTTCCAGGGTATCCAGGAGTTCCGCGGATTCCAGCCGTCGGCGCTCCTCCGGCGACCCCTCTGAAACGTGGGGCTGCAGTCCCCAGCCGTTGCGGCCGTTGTACCCCTCCGCCCACCAGCCGTCCAGGATGCTCAAATTCAGCGCCCCGTTGATGGCCGCCTTCATACCCGACGTGCCGCTGGCCTCCAGGGGGTATTCGGGCATATTGAGCCAGACATCGGCGCCGGCCACCATCTGCCGGGCCAGAGACAGGTCATAACCCTCCAGGAGCAGCAGCCGCCCGCAGAATCCCGGCTGGCGGGTCAGGGCGTGGATGCGCCGGATCAGGTTCTTGCCCGGCTCGTCATGGGGATGGGCCTTGCCGGCGTAAATCAGGATCACCGGTTTTTCCGGCTCGTTCAGGATCCGCCGCAGCCGGTCGGGATCCTCGAACAGGATATCGGCGCGCTTGTAGGTGGCGAAGCGCCGGGCAAAACCCAGGATGAGGACGTCGTGACCGGGCTGCAGCATTTCCATTTCGTTCTGGATCTGCGCCTCGCTGAAGCCGTTGCGCCGGCCGCGAATTTTGATCAGCCGCCGGCATTCCTCCAGCAACAATTCTTTCAGGGCCAGGCGCACCCCCCAGAAGGTTACGTCGGGGATGCGATCGATGCGCTGCCAGTAGTCCGGGGTCAGCAGTTCGTTGTGCCAGCCCGGATCTTCCAGGATATGTTTCCAGTTGCGTGACAGGAAGGTGGGCGTATGGACGCCGTTGGTGACATAGTCGACGGGATTCTCCCGCACCGGGACCTCAGACCAGATGCTGCGTTCCATGTGGGCGGCCACGCCCCGGTGAATGCGGCTGACACCGTTGTGGAAGCGGGAGCCGCGCAGGGCCAGGGTGGTGAGATTGAAGCCGTCCCTGTCGTCGTTGCAACCCAGCGCCAGGAACTCACTCTCGCTGATCTTCAGTTCCTTGACGTAATCGGAGAAATAGCGTTTTACCAGATCCTTGTCGTAGACCTCATGGCCGGCGGTCACCGGGGTGTGGGTGGTGAAGACCGTGCTCGATGCGACCAGTTCCAGGGCGGCGCCGAAATCCATCCCTGCCTCGACCAGCAACCGGCAGCGTTCCAGCAGCAGCAGACAGGGATGACCTTCGTTGATGTGCCAGATGGTCGGTTCCAGGCCGATTTTCTGCAGCGCCCTGACGCCGCCGATCCCCATGATGATCTCCTGCTGCAGCCGCAGTTCCCTGTCCGCCGGGTACAGTTCGCGGCTGATGGCTCGATCGGCCTCGCTGTTGCCATCGGTATCCGTGTCCAGCAGAAACAGGCGCGCATGGCCCGCCTTGACCTGCCAGACCCGCACCTGCACCGGCCGGTTCTTCAGTTTGACGGTGACCATCGCCTCGGTGCCGTCCGGGCACAGCGCCGGCCTGACGGGCAGATCGTCGATATCGACAGGAGTGAAGCTGATATTCTGGTTGCCGTTCTCGTCCAGGGTCTGGGTGACGTTTCCCTGCCGGTACAGCAGGCCAACGCCCACGAAGGGCAAAACCAGGTCGCTGGCCGCCTTGCAGAAATCCCCGGCCAGGATGCCGAGGCCGCCGGAGTATAAAGGCAGGGATTCATGCAGCCCGAATTCCGCACAGAAATAGGCGACCAGTTCGGTATCGGGGATGGGCGCGTGGGACTTCTTCAGCGCCGTGATTTCCGTCAGGTAGGTGTCATAATTGGCCAGGGCGCGATGGTATTCCTCCATGAAGGTCCGGTCCGAGGCTGCCTCCTCCAGGCGCCGCTGGGAGATCCGCCGCAAAAACACCTTGGGATTGTGCCGGCATTCCTCCCACAGCTCCCCGTCGAGGTAATAGAACAGGTCCCTGGACTGGCGGTCCCAGCTGAAATACAGGTCCTGTGCCAGTTCCGTGAGGCGCTCCAGCGCCGGTGGGATGCGGGGCTGGATTTCAACAAAAAACGAATGCTCGGTCACTTTCTATCCCCGTCTTGTTCCTGGCAACATAAACAGACACGCTTGGTGCGACGCACAACCTCCTTATTAGATGTTGGACCGGCCGGCCGATTCTTGATCTGGATCAGCGCGACCCCATATTGAACGTGTATTTTCATTATACGATGCTGAGGCAGAAAGTCGGTACACCAGCAAAAGAACAACCACGGGGATTGCCGGCGGGGCGCTGTCGAGGTAACAGACAGACTTCATGACAGGAGGAGGCCATGTTGTACGACAATCCCCCCTTGGAAGAGACGGTACAGCCGGCGCCGGCGCAAGCCGCTCCGCGCATCGGTTCCAGGGTGATGATGATCAGACTGCTGCAGGAAGAGCGGGGGGATGAGCCCTGCTTCCGGACGGACAAGCGCCTGACCTGCCGGCGGGAAGAGTGCCAGTGGCGCCAGGAGTGCCGGCGGCTGGTGGCCG
>JARRRO010000264.1:0-3021 GCA_037380645.1 Gammaproteobacteria bacterium
CGAGGAGACGTTCCGCCGCTGGTGTCCAGAGTTCCGCCTAGCAGCTCCCTGTTCGCCTCTATCCGAGGCCAGACCCCCCGGTTTTTAGTGCTCTCCAATTTACACGCATCCAGAGCGGCTATGGCTTGCTATAAGCAAGCCATATCTGCATACTTAGCAACGAACCACCCTTTGTCGCACGCGGTCCCGCGTCTGGCTCTGGGAGAAAAAGCCGCCTTTTGGCGGTTTTTTCGTTTCTCGCACGCGGAAATCCGGATGCGAACCATCGTCTACGTCGACGGCTACAACCTCTTCTTCTCCCTGCTGACGAAGACGTCCTTCAAGTGGCTCGACCTGAATCGGCTGTTCTCCCGCGTGGTGCGGCCTGTCGAGCCTTCCTCCGAGATCGCCCTGGTCAAGTATTTCACCGCCCCGATCCTTGGGAGCATGGCCAGCGATCCGCGCGCCGAGCAGCGCCAGGCCCACTACCATCGAGCGCTGAGGGCCGTCGGCGGCATCGAGATCATCAAGGGCTTCCACAATAAAGCAATCACCACGGGCATCCTCGTCGATCCCGTTCCGGACATGACCTCCGGCCAGCGGTACCGAATGCAGGTTATGGAGGAGAAGCAAACGGACGTAAACATTGTGCTGCACATGTACCGCGATGCAGCCTGCCGCGCCTGTGACCTGCTGGTGTTGTGCTCCAACGACTCGGACCTCGAGCCCGTTCTTGCCATGATCCGCACCGACCTGCCGGATATCCGCATCGGCTTAGTATTGCCTCGAAGCGCAGAAAACAGTGGAGCTCGACGAAGTGGCCGCCTTGAACGGCATGCCCACGGGACTCGGCACAGCATTCGTGTCGAGGAGCTGGCGGGCAGTCAGCTTCCTGACAGGCTGCGAGATCACCGGAATCGGACCATTCAACGACCGGAAGAGTGGCGAGGTTCAACGGATCACTGACATTTCCGTGAGGCCCATTTCGGCGGGTTTTTTGGTTCTGTTGCGTTGGCGGCCGGGTTAGGGCGTCGTCGTTCAGATCACGAAAAGATCCACGAAGGCATTGACCGGCGTGGCCTCCAGCCGAGCCCGGTCCATGCACAATTCCAGGATGGCGGCCTGCTGCTTGGCGGGGAAGCGCCTAGCCAGGTTCACCTTGAACTTCTTCACCACCTCCGGGATACCTTCCGCGCGGCGGCGGCGGTGGCCGATGGGGTATTCCACCGCCACCTGCTCCGTGGCCGTGCCGTCCTTGAAGAACACCTGGATGGCGTTGGCGATGGAGCGCTTTTCCGGGTCGTGGTAGTCCAGGCTGTACTGCCTGTTCTCCACGCACGCCATCTTGTCCCGCAGTTGGTCGATCAGGGGGTTGGCAGCGGCCTCGTCCTCATAGTCGGCGGCGGTCAACGAGCCCTTGATCAGGCCCACGGCGGCCATGTACTGGAGGCAGTGGTCGCGGTCGGCCGGGTTATGGAGCGGCCCCTCCTTCTCGATGATGCGGATGGCCGACTCGTGGGTGGTGATGACGATCCGCTCGATCTCGCCGAGCCGGTCCTTCACCCTCGGATGTAGCTGGAAGGCGCATTCGACGGCGGTCTGAGCGTGGAACTCGGCGGGGAACCTGACCTTGAACAGGATGTGCTCCATCACGTAGCTGCCGTAGGGGCGTTGGAACCGGAATTCGTTGCCCCTGAAGGACACGTCGTAGAAGCCCCAGGTCTTGGCCGTGAGCGCAGTCGGATAGCCCATCTCGCCCTTGTGGCACATCAGGGCCAGGCGCACCGCCCGGCTGGTGGCGTCGCCGGCGGCCCAGGACTTGCGCGAACCGGTGTTGGGGGCGTGGCGGTAGGTGCGCAGGCTCTGGCCGTCGATCCAGGCGTGGGACACGCCGTTGATCACCTCCTCCCGGGTGCAGCCCAGCATGTGGGCTACCACGGCGGTGGAGGCCACCTTGACCAGGATCACGTGGTCCAGGCCCACCCGATTGAAGCTGTTCTCCAGGGCCAGGACTCCCTGGATCTCGTGGGCCTTGATCATGGCGGTGAGTCCGTCGCGCATGATGAACGGTGCCTTGCCCTCCGCCACCCGGGTGCGGGAGATCCAGTCGGCGGTGGCCAGGATGCCCCCCAGGTTGTCGGAGGGATGGCCCCATTCCGCCGCCAGCCAGGTGTCGTTGAAGTCCAGCCAGCGCACCAGGGCGCCGATGTCGAAGGCGGCCTTCACCGGGTCGAGCTGGAACTGCGTGCCCGGCACCTTGGCACCGTGGGGCACCACGGTGCCTGGCACTATGGGTCCCAGCAGCTTGGTGCAGGCCGGGTAGGACAGGGCCTCCAGGCCGCAGCCCAGGGTGTCCATGAGACAGTAGCGGGCGGTGTCGTAGGTCTCCTCGGAGGTTACCGTGTAATCGATGGCGTAGTCGGCGATGTCCACCAGGACCTGGTCGGGGTCGGGGCGCACGTTGGAGATGCGGCTGCTCATGGTTTTCTTTCTGCTGATGCCTAGCCGCGCTGCTCGATGGGCACGTAGGGGCGGTTGTCCGGGCCCACGTATTCCGCGTTGGGCCGGATGATCTTGTTGTCGATGCGCTGCTCGGTGATGTGGGCCGCCCAGCCGGTGGTGCGGGAGATCACGAAGATAGGGGTGAACATGGGGGTGGGCACGCCCATCATGTGGTAGCTGGAGGCGGAGTACCAATCCAGGTTGGGGAACAACTTCTTCACCTCCCACATGACCGACTCGATGCGGTCGGAGATGTGGAACAGGTTCATGTTCCCGCCCGCCTCGCACAGCCGGTTGGACACGGCCTTGATGGCCACGTTGCGCGGATCGCCGATGGTGTACACCGGGTGTCCAAAGCCGATGATGATCTCCTTCTCGGCCACCCGCCGGCGGGTGTCTTGCTCGGCGTGATCCGGGTCCCGGTAGCGGGCGATAATCTCCATGGCCGCCTCGTTGGCGCCGCCGTGCTTGGGTCCGCGCAGGGCGCCGATGGCCCCGGGGCTGCAGGAATAGTAATCCGACAGGGTACCGGCGATGACC
>JARRRO010000265.1:0-3361 GCA_037380645.1 Gammaproteobacteria bacterium
ATGTCTATCACCTTGGGATAACCGGGAGAAGAGATCTGAAAAGACAGAATCCTGGCTGGAGGCGGCACCGGCGTGGACGTCGGCGTCGGCTGGGGCGTCGGCGTGGGTTCCTGGACCCGAATCTGTACATTCTGGCTGGCCTTCTTGTCTTGATTAAAGGCGGCTAAGACGAACAAGGTTGTATCCTCAACCGTCACGCTGATGGCATCTTCCTGGTTGAGATTGGTGATCGGGCTATTTAAGCTGGGGCCGCTGATCTCGACGTTGGTGGTGGTACCGACAATGGACCATTTCAAGCTCACCAGACTCTCATCGCCCCGGACCAATTCAGTCGGGTCGGCGGTGAAATACACGATTTCCGGTGCGGCCGGCGTTGGCGTGGCGGTCGGCGCCGGGGCGACGACCACCCGCTGCGATGCCACCGCCGTCGCTTCGCCACTGATTGTCTTCTTGACCGCTTTGAGCGTGTAGAGCGTGGTTCTGGTCGGCTGGCGGCTGATGGGGGGACCGGCCGGCCCGACTTCCATCGCCGGTGTAGAGATTGTAAGCCTCGAAGATATAGACTGTATCGGCGTCCGCCGACTTAATCTGGTAAGAACCGGCCGGCTCCGGTTGGTTGAAGGTTTCGATTATCAGTCCGTCCTGGGTTTTAAGCACCAGCCGGTCCGCGTGCTCCACAGTCCAGGCGAGCGTGACAGGTTGGCCGAGTTCCACCTCGGTCTCTTCCGGCGATACCTGGATAACCGGCAGGACGGGCACAACCGTCACTTCGTAGGTGGCGGTCTGCGCCAGCCTGGGTAAGAACAATGAAAGGAAATTTTCAACCGTTAAGCGATAGATGACGTCCAAGGTGGGGGCGTCGGTCGCCGCCCCGGCCGGTCCGGGGAGGGAGTCCTCGACCGCTTCGTACGTATTGTCGGGAGCACCGGCCAGCTTGCGTTCGATCTTTAATTTCAACAGCGCACCGTTAATCCTGTTGAAAATATTGTCGGGGCCCAGCCTCTTAAAGCGAGAGGCGTTATAACTCAACGTCAGCTCGTTATCGGTCGCTGCCACCCGTCCTCCTTGTTCACTCCAAAGCCGGGGGTCGGGGCCCGGGATGAAGAGGAAGACGATGCCACTTGTCAAGACCAGGAGCATGAGCAAAATGTGCCAGAAACCGATGAGCGGCGCGCTTTTCAATTGGCCCAGCACCATCCTCGGCGTCTGCGCGCCTTCGAGCAAAGTGGTGGTGATGGTGAAAGGGTAGGTATGCTTACGTAGGCTGATCAAGCGCCGCGAACGAGGCGTGATGCGTACGGGAATGGTGGCGGCCTCTTCGGGCGACAGGCGCGTCTCGGCCTGGGTGGCCAGGCTGACCGCTTCACCTGGAACCCGGAACTCAAAGCTACAGGCCCGCTCGTCGTCGGCGCCTTCCAGGCGGAGCAACACATTGCTGTTCCCACTATTCGCAACCGGGAGCATCGCCTGCCCGGATTGCTTGAACCATGAGACCGATTGTTGCCTGGGTGACAGTTCGCCGATGGCAAATTCGTAGTAAGGATTGAGGGTCAGGGTCGCGCCGCGCTGGCTGCGCCGGCCGGGGTGGTTGGGTGAAGTGACGACCACCGCGAAGTGATGCACCCCGGCGCGGCTCGACGGCAGGCGGGGTGGGGTAATGGCGATGGTCACCGTCGCCCGCTGTCCCTCGTTGAGGTTAACCTGGGGCGGCAAAATCGTGACCCAGTCCCCGTCCAATCCCTCCACGCTTACCTGGAACATGGCCACAATGGGGCCACCATTGGCAATGCTCACCTGGAGGCTGGCTGTCTGCTCCACGTTGATAGTCCACTCCCGTTCGGAGAGTTCGGTGACGATGACCTCGTCACTGTGATCGGGCGGGCGGGCCGCCAGGCCCACCGGCTGCCGGGGAGTTGGCAGCGCAGCCGGCAGCGCTGGGGTTGGCCGGGGTCCCGGGGGCGGAGCAGGCACCATGGCAGGTGGAACGGCGGCAGAGGGCACCGGCCTCTCGGGCAGTGGCTGAGGAACCGGCGCCGACGCAATCTCAGGACCCGGCCTGGCAGCCGGCCCATCTTCCAGCAGCATGATCGTATGGCCATTGATCCCAATGGCGTCCCAGTGGTGGATCTCCTGAGCGACGTTGGGGGACAGGTGCTCTCCGCCGAGCGTCGTCTCTCCCTCCTGGCTCAAAACGATGAGGCGATACGGCTTTTGCCGGTGGTCCAGCATGGCATGGAAGGGAGCTATGCCGGGGCCCTCAATCACAATGTCGTTCTCGGGGTGCCGCCCGATATTGGTAACGCCCTGCGCCGGATCCAGGCCGTAAAACTCTATCTCTCCACTGTCTCTGATAATCTCCAGTTGATCCCGATTTGGCATGGCACTCTCCCTACCCTCCCGCAGGTTTAGGCGAATGACAAAGCGATGTCTGTCCAATCCAACCTGCGGGAGGGTGAGCAGATTTACTTAAATCCCAGGTTCACCAGTAAAAACATGGCTGCCAACCCCACCACTAGCGTAATACCAACAAAAATCAGGTAAGGCAAGAGACGGCGGAACCAGGAGATGCCCGTCATTTGGACCTCTCCCTCCTGAGCCACCAACGGAGAATCTGCCGGCTCGATCGCCTTGGAGATCACCTTGAATGCATAACGCTGCATCCTATGGGGATTGAGTGGGGCGATGAACACATCGACCGCCAAGATTTCTCCCGACCCAATCAAGGGGGTCTCAAACCAGATCCTGTTAACTGCCGGGTTACCCGTAAGTCTCCTGCGGGAAGAAGGAAGGGGAGCCCTGGCAGTTCGTGGACTGGCTGGTGTAGACTGAGGCGGCAGGTTGTTCCTGCCCAACGATGGATTGGGCGCTTCCTTACTCACCCTGGCGGTAAGCCGGCTTGCCTGGCCGACCCTGCTCTGCGCCCGGGCCGTGGTACTGCTGACCCTGCTCTGCGCCTGGTGCAGGGGGCGGGCTGCCCGCTGTACCGAGGTACCGGCGGAGCCGGGCAGAATACGGCCGATGGCACTGAGGGTGCTGGCGACGACGCTATTGGCACGCATCGCCTGTCCAGCCGCCTGTTGGACCCCCTGCCGGGCCGGCGCGGGCGCAGGTGAGGGGGCGATCATCCGCCCGGCTTCCTCCCCGGTCAAGGTCTCAGCAGGGGCAGGTTGAGAACCTGCCCCTATGAGCGGACACTGGGGCAGGGTAACGCCGTTCACGGTAAATTGAAACTTGAGCGCGCCCATTGGATCCTCTGCCCGCAGCGCATTCGATTGTCTATGTTCCCCAAGTTGGAGATTTCCAGGCGGTAGATCCTTTGACGGCGCCGTTTCTGCCCCCTGACGGTTAGGCTCAGCCCTAT
>JARRRO010000266.1:0-2999 GCA_037380645.1 Gammaproteobacteria bacterium
ACGCTTCCCCCAGTCGGAGGAGGGTGTCCTCACGAGGCTCCGCGCCAGCCTGGTGAAACGGGAGACCCTCGCCGACATCGCCCGGGAAATGGAATTGGGAGCCATGCTCAAACTGGGCCCCGGAGAGAGGAAAAGCGGGGGCTGGCGCCGGGAGTCGATCCTGGCGAATTCCCTGGAAGCAGTTATCGGCGCCATCTACCTGGATTCGGACATGGCTTCCTGCAGGGACTTCATCCTCGGCCTGTTCAGGCCCAAGCTGGAAGTCCTGAAGCCGGATACCGTGGGGAAAGACCCCAAGACCACCCTCCAGGAAGTCCTCCAGGAGAACCGCCTGCCCCTGCCTTCCTATGAAGTCGTCGAGCAGCGGGGCGAACCCCACAAACGCATATTCACGGTCAGATGCAAGGTCGAATGCCTGCCCGAACCGGTGACGGCCGAAGGCAGAAGCAAGCGCGTGGCCGAACAGGCGGCGGCAAAAAAGGCCCTGCAGCTTATCCAGTCCGTACTCTCATGAACGCGGGTTCCCGGGACGGAGCCGTGGCGGAGTACCGCTGCGGCTACATCACCCTGATCGGCAGGCCCAACGTGGGCAAATCGACTTTGCTCAACCGGCTGCTGGGACAGAAAATCAGCATCACCTCGCGCCGGCCCCAGACGACGCGCTGGCAGCTGCTGGGGGTGGCAACCGGTCCCCGCCACCAGGCGCTGTATATCGACACCCCCGGCATCCAGACCAGATACGGCAGCGCCCTCAACCGGCATATGCTGCGCGAGGCCGTGGAGACGCTGGAACGTGTCGATCTCGTCCTGTTCGTCATCGAAGCCCTGAAATGGACGCCGGGCGATCGCCATGTTGCCGCGCTTCTGGGCAAGGCGGACGTCCCCATCCTGATGGTCATCAACAAGATCGACAAGCTCGGCGACAAAAAAGAACTGCTGCCGTTTATGCAGCGGCTGAGCGCCGATGCCGATGACTATGAAATGATCCCGGTCTCCGCCCGCACCGGCGAAAATCTCGACCGGCTTAAGAACAGGGTGATAGAGCGTCTGCCGGTCAATCCTCCCGTTTATCCGGACGACGCCATCACCGACAGGAACCAGCGCTTCCTCGCCGCCGAGTTCATCCGCGAGAAGCTGACCCGCAAGCTGGGCGGCGAACTGCCGTACCAGCTGACCGTCACCATTGATGAATTCGTTGAGGAGGAGAATATAATACGTATAAACGCAATCATCTGGATCACGGCCAGGAGCCAGAAGGCCATCGTTATCGGCAAGGACGGTGCCGTGCTGAAAGCGGTCGGCGAGCAGGCGCGGGCGGAGATGGAAGAGCTGTTCGGCAAGAAGGTTTATCTCAACACCTGGGTCAAGGTGAAGCGCAAGTGGACCGAGGACGAAAGCGCCCTGCGGCAACTGGGATACACCGGCGGGTCCACGGGTGAGCGCGGATGTCCGCAAGAGTCGATTACCTTTCCTGTTTCATCCTCCACCACAGGCCCTACAGCGAGACCAGCCTGATCCTGGACGTGTTCTCGCTGCTGCATGGCCGTCTCGGGATCATGGCCAAGGGGGCCCGCGCCGGCCGACGCGGCCTGGCCTCGCTGTTGCAGCCGGTGCGCAAGCTGAACCTTGCCTGGAGCGGCAGGTCGGAACTGGTTACCCTGACCGGCGCGGAGCCTGACGGCGCGCCCTACCGGCTGCAAGGACGCCGGCTGCTCTCGGCCTTTTACCTGAATGAACTGCTGCTGCGCCTGCTGCACAGGCATGAACCCCACTCCGATCTATTCCAGGCCTACGAGGCGAGCCTGGTCAGCCTGGCCGGCGACGTTGACGAGGAACGGGTCCTGCGGCTGTTCGAAAAACACCTGCTGCAGTCCCTGGGCTACGGCCTGATCCTGGATCACGAAGCCCGTAGCGGCGCCCCCGTCGTCACCGACCGGAATTATTATTATTACCTCGAGCACGGCCCCGAGGGGGACCGGCTGGACGCCCGGGAGGCAGTGCAGGTATCGGGGAAGACGCTGATTTCGTTGTATAATGAAGACCGCTGGGACCGGCAGATTGCCAGGGAGGCGAAACACCTCCTGCGCAGCATCATCGACTCCCGTCTGGACCAAAGGCCGCTGCAGAGCCGGGAACTGTACAAGGCCTATCTGAACAACCGCGCCGGGGCATCCGGACACGGCAACACTGATTGAACCGCAGGCAGCCATGCAACGACCGCATACGCCATCCACCGCGCAGGGCGCGACATGATCCACGGCATCGGCGTGGACATGGTGGAGATCCGCCGCATTGAAGAGGGTATCGCCCGCCACGGCGCGCGTTTCGCCGGTCGCATCCTGAACGAAGCGGAGCTGCTGCTGTACCACGGCACCTCCATGCCGGCCCGCTACCTGGCCAAGCGCTTCGCCGCCAAGGAGGCCATGGTCAAGGCTCTGGGCACCGGTTTCAGAGGCATTGCCCACCTGCGCGAAATCGGCGTCGACAACGATGACATGGGCAAGCCGATCCTGCGTTATTCCCCGTCGCTGCAGCAAAGGCTGCAGGAGTACGGGATCAGCCGCAGTCATATCAGCATCACGGACGAGGGAGGCTACGCGCTCGCCTACGTGCTGCTGGAAGCGGACTGACCGTTTTTTTCCACAATCCTTTTCACACGTTTTCCCCGTTATGAGTCAGCAAGACATCGAAACGTCACGGCGTCGGACCTTCGCCATTATTTCTCATCCCGACGCCGGCAAAACCACCGTCACCGAACAGCTGCTGCTGTACGGCGGCGCCATCCAGATGGCGGGCACCGTCAAGGCCCGCAAGGCCGCCCGCCACGCCACCTCGGACTGGATGGCGATGGAAAGGGAAAGGGGCATTTCCATTACCAGCTCCGTCATGCAGTTCCTCTACCAGGACAGGGTAATCAACCTGCTGGATACGCCGGGACACGCCGATTTCTCCGAGGACACCTATCGCACCCTCACCGCCGTGGACTCGGCGCTGATGGT
>JARRRO010000267.1:0-2968 GCA_037380645.1 Gammaproteobacteria bacterium
CGCCCTGGGCATGATGACCATGCTGAGCGTAGCCGATTCCGCCCAGGACCCGCTGATATACAAAGACAAGGAATTGCTCGATACCCTGACCCGGGTGTTTGACGACGCTGCGCAAAGCTGAGCGGTTGGCCGGCATTTGGGCAGCCTTTCCTTTTTATCGATACCGTGGAGTAAAAATTACACCGTCAGCTTGTTGCTATCTCTGCAAATACTCCTTTTCACCCGTCACCCAGCCCAGGTACAGTTCCTTGCCGGATATGTCCCCGGCGTGGACGACTAAACCTGGAGACACCTCTACATCAAAGAGCGAGGCAAATTCGGCGTAATGGTCGAACCATTCATGGGACTGACTGAATGAGTGAACGAGCATCAAGGCGTGATTTGCGCAAAATCTGTCTGCTTCCAGCAATGCCGAGACAGTGCGATGAATCAACTGATATTTAATGGGCCGGATATCCGCCAGATCCAGATGAAGCATTTCCGCCATCTTTTGTATACGATATTTCCTGTTTGTCGAAGCATCGACAAGCCATTCCTCGACCGTGTTGTTGTCGAACTGCTCCGAGACTTTTCCCTCTACAGTAATCGCTATTAACTCCCTGGCTGATCTGGCCAGCACAAAAATATCATTCTGTGATTCCCTGCCCCGACCTGGGAGCTTGACCTTGTGCTCCGGAATACCGAAAAGGAACTCCGCTTCACGAAACAGCGGTATGCCTGATTGGATAAATACAGCAGACACGCTCTGCGGAAAGCCCTTCGCCTCTTCCCAACAGTAAGCTAATGAACGTGCCGAATATCCTTTTTGCCATTGTTTCTCCGGGTCTGCCAGCAGCGCTTTCCAGGATTCGGGGCCTTTGGAGGGTATATAAAATTTAACCATGATTGCATTTCAAGCAGATGTTATATCTATTAGCCTTATCTCTTATGTTGCCACACCGGTAACATTCAACGAGTAACTATTATATTATGGCCGCCATTTTGCGGATTGCACCTGTGAATCGACAGATTGCTGGAATCTGCTCGATTTTCCAATAACGAATACCAATGACTGACGAACACACATTAAACGAGCGCCCCCACGCCCGCGCCTACGCCCTGCTCCTCCTGACCATGCTGTTCTGGAGCATGAACGCCGTGCTCAGCCGCATCGCGGTGGGCCAGGTCTCGCCCATGCTGCTGGTGTCGCTGCGCTGGCTGGGCTCGGTTCTGCTGATCCTAATATTCGCCCGCCACCACGTATTCCGCGACTGGCCCGTGCTGCGCAGGCATCTGCTGCTGTTCGGCGCCATGGGCGCGCTGGGATTCGCCGCCTTCAACGCCCTGTTCTACACCGCCGCCCACTACACCACGGCGGTGAACATCGGCATCATCCAGGGGGCCATGCCGGTGTTCGTCCTCATCGGCGCCTTCGCCGCCTACCGCACCCCCGTCCACGGCTGGCAGCTTGCCGGCGTGGTGCTGACCATCAGCGGCGTGGTGATCGTTGCCAGCGGCGGCAGCCTGGAACGCCTGCTGGCACTGTCCATAAACAAGGGCGACCTGCTGCTGATCATCGCCACCATGCTGTATGCGGGTTACGCCGTGGGCCTGCAGCGCCGCCCTGCCGTATCCTCCCTGTCGCTGTTCACAATCCTGGCCGCCTCGGCATTTCTCACCTCCCTGCCCCTGGTCGCCGCCGAGTACGCCCTGGGGGATCTCCAGTGGCCCACCCTCACCGGCTGGCTGGTCGTCGGGCTGATCACCGTATTCCCCTCGTTCCTGGCGCAGATCCTGTTCATGAACGGCGTGGCCCTGATCGGCCCCGGCCGGGCGGCCATCTTCGGCAACCTGGTGCCCGTGTTCGCCCCGATCCTCGCGGTTCTGATTCTGGGTGAATCGTTCAAAAGCTATCACGCCCTGGCCCTGGCGCTGGTCCTGAGCGGCATCTGGCTGGCCGAGCGGGTCAAGCGGACCCGGCCCTCGGTCTGAAAGCGGCGGCTTACTTTCCGTTTTACTGGCAAGGGATGTAGTTGTAATATCAAACGGCACATCACACGCATAAAGGAGGGATTCTCATGCGCCATCTCATCGTCGGTACGGACGGGACCTGGAACAAGCCTGATCAGATGGATCGCGGCCGGCTGGTTCCAAGCAATGTGATCAAGATAGTCCGCGCGGTTGACGAAAACTGTACGGAAGTCGAGCAGATAAGATATTACGATTCCGGCGTCGGCACCGCCGGCTGGCTCGACAAAATCCGTGGAGGCGTGACCGGCAAGGGCCTGTTCAAGAATATGCGCGATGCCTATGCCTGGCTGATCGAAACCTACAAGCCGGATGACCGGCTTTTCCTGTTCGGATTCAGCCGCGGCGCCTTTACCGTCCGCAGCCTGGGCGGCCTGCTGCACCTGTGCGGCATTCCCAAGAGCAATGGCGACTCACAAACGCTGGCAAAGGAAGCGGCCAAGATCTACCGGGGAAAGGACAAAAACAGGCGGGAACAACTGGGCGCTGATTTCAAAGAGCGCCACGAGTGCGCGCCCGGGACAATCGAATTTCTGGGGGTATGGGATACGGTAGGCGCACTGGGCCTTCCGACGCGGGGGCCTATCGGGGCGTTGACTCGGAAACGCCATGCCTTTCACGATGTTTCATTGGGGGCAAACATACGCCACGCCTGCCAGGCGCTGGCGATCAACGAACGCCGCAGGCCGTTCGAACCCGCCCTGTGGCATGATAAAAAGTCCGAAAGTACGGAAAGCGTCGTCCAGGCCTGGTTTCCCGGCGTACATACAAACGTAGGCGGCGGCTATGTCGATGCGGGCCTCTCGGACCGGACCTTGTACTGGATGATCCGAAATGCGGAAAAATGCGGCCTCAGATTTAATTCTCTCTATCTTGAACGGCGCATCGATCCTAACAAGGCCACCGCCGGTGGCGGGATTCAAAATTAAGAGTTCAAAGTTCAAGGTGACCGGCAGGGCCG
>JARRRO010000268.1:0-2957 GCA_037380645.1 Gammaproteobacteria bacterium
ATCCCGGGTTTTTTCCTGAAACAGGAAAACGTTATTTGCGCATCGCCTTTTCAAACATCCGGTCGATCTTGCTGGAATTCGTGTTGCAGCAATCCAGCGCGTTGTCGGCTGCCGACTGCGCCTTTCTGGCCGTGGCAAGGGCGTCATTGGCAGTGGACAGGGCGTTGCTGGACTGCTTGCTCGCGGCGTTGGCCGTATCAAGAGCCTGCTGGGCCGTGTCACGTATATCGGAGATTTGCTGTGGTGTTGCAGCACAACCGCCCAACAGTCCCAGTACCAGGGCGAGTGTGGAAACGCGAATTAACGTTGTTTTCATAAGTGGTTCTCCCGTTGACCGATTATTGGTTGCTCCAGGTCTAGTCTGGACATAATGACTTATTTGGATAGGTTTCGCAATGATTTTAGGCCTTTTTTTGTGCCTGAAGTCTCAGTTTGGACCGTGATAACCGGCTGTTATCTTTCCACAATTCCGGAGCGTGCCAGCGTGGCGGCGGAACCGGAAACCGGCTATTTGCATCTTTACAACACACCCGGCGGCGGGCGTCGAGTTGTCCAAGCGTTTATTACCACCCCGTGCGGTCCGGCTGCTTGGCCAGGCGCGAGTCATGATGGGCGACGATATAATCGCCGATCGCCCGGTTGTAACTGTGCACCGGTTTCTTCTGGCAATACTTATCCAGCCAGGTCATGACATCAGGAAACGATTTCACGCCGGATATGCGGTAGGTGTCGGGGATGAGGGCATTGTAGGCGGTGAGATAACCCATGGTGAAATATTTGTATTCATCATATTTACCCGACGCGCGGGCGCGGGTGAAGCTGAAGCAGGATTTTTGCCCCACCCCCCAGACAGCGTAATTGCCTTTTTTGTCCACGGCGTGGCTCAGAAAGGAGACGCCCGCCAGAATGAGGAATATCAGAATACGCATAAGCTCAAGTCCTTCAAGTTGATTTGTGGCTTGTTTATATGAGCGGCCCGCCCTGCAGGCATGGATCGATGAACCGCTTTTATGAAAGACCGTTTTAGCTGGATCAAATTCACTATTGTTTGTAAAACGGCATGGGCCGGCCGGAGAACTGTGATTTCAGGAACTGCATCTGGTCCATGAGGATCCGGCGGTTGGACAGTGCCAGGTACTCCGCCCAGTTCGGAACGTAGGGAACGGCCAGCAGCGGCATGTTCGCCATTTCCGGGGTACGGTTACCCTTGCGCGTGTTGCATTGCCTGCAGGCGGCGACAACGTTGGACCATTTGTCGGAACCACCACGGGAGAGGGGGATGACATGGTCCCTTGTCAGATCCTGTTCCGGGCACTCGTTGCCGCAATAGAGGCAAAGATGGGCATCCCGGAGAAACAGTTCGCGGTTGGTCAGCGGCGGTATGGCCCGCTTGACGTGCTTGTGGCTGGATGAACGTTTTACCGCGATGATAGTATTGATATCGACGCAGGAACGCAGGCCGGTGAGCCGGCTGATGCCGCCATGGAAGGTGAAGGTCTGCTCCCCGGCCGTCCAGGCGACCATGTCACGGCAATACAGGCTCACGGCGTGCTGCCAGGGGATCCAGGTGATGGGGATCCCCGAGATGTCGAGTCTTAGGATCAATGGTGGCATCGTTCAATCTCAGCTCGGGTGTCGTTTGGTATAACGCCCGCGGACCGGTTCTTGTGGAACGGGTTCCCAGAGAGGCATTTTTATTTGAAAAGCGCACAAAATCAAGATGCTAGATAAAATTTTTCCAGGTGTATCATTATGAAGGCCATCGCGGGACTGCTGGAGACCATGCGGGCCCTGCGGCATCCGGAGACCGGCTGCCCGTGGGACAGGGAACAGACCATGACGTCCATTCTGCCCTATACCCTGGAAGAAGTGTACGAGCTCGTGGACGCAATAGAGCGTGGCGAGACCCCGGATATCCGTGACGAACTCGGGGATCTCCTGTTTCACGTCGTCTATTACGCGCAGATGGCCGAGGAGGCGGGGAGTTTCGACTTCTCCGGCATCGCCGAACACGCGGATACGAAGCTGAAACGACGCCATCCCCATGTCTTCGGCGATGCGGTGGCTGGCCCGCCCCGGGCGCAGGCGGCGGCCTGGGAGGAGATAAAGCGGGAGGAGAGACGGCGGGCAGGCAAGGCGGACACCGGACTGCTGGATGGCGTCAACCGGGCTGCGCCCGCTCTGCAGACGGCTTTCCGGCTGCAGAAGCAGGCGGCCCTGGCCGGCTTCGACTGGAAAGACATCTCCCCCGTGCTGGAGAAGGTGGAGGAGGAACTCGGTGAGATCCGCCGGGAACTGGAAGCAGACGGGGACCGGCGACGGCTGGCCGGAGAGATCGGGGACCTGCTGTTCACCTGCGTCAATCTCGCCCGTCACGCCGGTGCGGATCCGGAAACCGCACTGCGAGCCACCAATCGCAAGTTCATGGCGCGGTTCAGTTACATCGAGGCGCGCCTGGCGGAGCAGGGAACAAGCGTGGAGGAGACGGACTTAGATGAGCTCGAGGCCCTGTGGCAGGAGTCAAAAGACAAGTGAGTAGTAAGTAGTGGATAGTAAGTAGAAGAACACTCCAAATCACTACTCACTACTTATTTTGGTTTTCCTCCGCTTCCTTGTCGTGGGAGAGCATGGCGTAGGCGGAATGGTTGTGGATGGATTCGAAGTTTTCCGATTCCACCGTGTAGGCTCCGATGCGTTCGTCCTGGTTGAATATGACCGCCACGTCGCGGACGATATCCTCGACGAACTTGGGGTTGTCATAGGCCCTTTCCGTCACGTATTTTTCGTCCGGGCGCTTCAGCAGTCCGTACAGTTCACAGGAAGCGACCTGTTCCACCATATCGATCAGCTCTTCGATCCAGATGAAATCCCGCGTATGCACCGCGATGGTGACATGGGAGCGCTGGTTATGCGCGCCCCGGTCGGAAATGCGCTTGGAGCAGGGGCAGAGGGTGGTG
>JARRRO010000269.1:0-2955 GCA_037380645.1 Gammaproteobacteria bacterium
TTATTTCTACTGGATTCCGGCGTCCGCCGGAATGACGACTGATTTACCTTTATGGACTGACGTGTTCAGTTGTCATGTATGGTTCGGGGCCCGGGCCAGGGATTCGTGGCTGTTTTGACCATTCACTATGCACTACTTACTATTCACTCTGCGTAAGCGGATTCTGCTAGACTTGACCGTTCGTGACAGCCGGGCGAAACGCCCGAATGTCGTACTGAGACAGACCGCGGGATTTACCATTGAAACGGACAGACAATGAAAAGATTCCCCATTAAAAAGGTCCTCATCGCCAACCGCTCGGAAATCGCCATCCGCATCACCCGGGCGGTGTACGAGATGAACCTGCGCTCGGTGGCAATCTTCTCCGAGGAGGACCGCCTCGCCCTGCACCGCTTCAAGGCCCACGAGGCCTACGAGGTGGGCATAGGCAAGAGCCCGGTGGAGGCCTACCTGGATATGGACGACATCCTGCGCATCGCCCGGGATACCGACTGTGACGCCGTGCATCCCGGTTACGGTTTCCTGGCCGAGAACCCGGAGTTCGCCGAACGCTGCCGGGCGGCGGGGCTGATCTTCATCGGCCCCCACCCCGACGTCATGCGCCGGCTGGGCAACAAGATCAACGCCCGCAACCTGGCCGAGGAGGCCGGCGTGGCGGTGATCCCCGCCTCCTCGCCCCTGGGCGACGACCCCGGAGAATGGGAAGCCGTCGCCGACGCCGTCGGCCCGCCGCTGATGCTCAAGGCCGGCTGGGGCGGCGGCGGCCGCGGCATGCGCATGATCCGCGAACTCGCCGGCCTCAGGGAGGCGGTGAATCACGGCAAGCGCGAGGCCAAGGCGTATTTCGGCAATGACCAGGTGTATTTCGAGAAGCTGCTGGAGGACGCCCGCCACGTTGAGGTGCAGATCCTGGGCGATCACCACGGCAACGTCATTCATCTTTTCGAGCGCGACTGCTCGCTGCAGCGCCGCCACCAGAAGGTTATAGAACGGGCCCCGGCCCCATACCTGGACGGCGAGACCCGCCGCGATCTGTGCGACTCCGCGGTACGCCTGGCCGAACATGCCGGCCTGGATAACGCCGCCACGGTGGAATTCCTGTTCGATCGCAAGCAGGGGAAATACTATTTCATCGAGGTCAACCCGCGCATCCAGGTGGAGCACACGGTGACCGAAGAGATCACCGGCATTGACATCGTCAAGGCCCAGATCCGCATCGCCGCCGGCGAGAAGATCGGCGGCCGCGATTCCCTGATTCCCTCGCAGACGCGCGTGCGCCGCTACGGCCACGCCCTGCAGTGCCGGCTCACCGCGGAAGACCCGCACAACAATTTCATCCCCGACTACGGCCACATCGTCGCCTACCGCAGCCCGGCCGGTCCGGGTATACGCCTGGACGGCGGCACCGCCTATTCCGGCGCCTGGATCCATCGCTCCTACGACAGCCTGCTGGTCAAGGTCACGGCCCGGGGCGCGGACGAGGCCGAGGCCGTCAATCGCATGCGCCGGGCCCTGTCCGAGTTTCGCGTCCGCGGCGTCGCGACCAACCTGCCGTTTCTGCTGCAGCTGCTGGATCACCCGAAGTTCCAGAAAGGCGACTACAACACCCGCTTCATCGACGACACCCCGGCGCTGTTCACCTTCCCACGCAGCGGCGGCAGTGTGGAGCGGTTGCTGAAGTTCATCGCCGACGTCACCGTAAACGGCAATCCCCAGGTGACTGACCGGCCCGTTCCCGCCCACCTGAACGAGCCCGTCCTGCCGGAGCTGCCGGACAGCAAACCGCCGCCGGGCCTGAAACAGATGCTGCGCAAGAAGGGACCGGAGCACGTGGCCCGCTGGCTGAAACGCCAGAAGCGGGCGCTGGCCACAGACACCACCTTCCGCGACGCTCACCAGTCCCTGCTGGCCACGCGCTTCCGCAGCAAGGACCTGGTGGCCATCGCCCCTTATTACGCACGCCTCATGCCGGGATTGTTTTCGGTGGAGTCCTGGGGTGGCGCCACCTTCGACGTGGCCCTGCGCTTCCTGCGCGAGGACCCCTGGCAGCGCCTCGCCGACCTCGCCGAGGCCTTGCCCAACATCATGCAGCAGATGCTGCTGCGGGCCTCCAACGCCGTGGGCTACAAGAACTACCCGGACAACGTGGTGGAGTTCTTCACCGAGCAGGCGGCCCAGGCAGGTGTGGACGTGTTCCGCATCTTCGATTCCCTGAACTGGACCGAGAACATGAAGGTGGCCATCGACGCTGCCGGACGCACCGGGAAGCTGGTCGAGGCCGCCATCTGCTATACCGGCGACATCCTCGATCCCCAGCGGGAGAAATACAGCCTGGATTATTATCTCAAGCTGGCCCGGGAACTGGAGGCGGCCGGCGCCCACATCCTCGGCATCAAGGACATGGCCGGTCTCCTGAAGCCGGCTGCGGCACGGACCCTGTTCCGGGCCCTGAAGCAGGAAGTAAGTATCCCCCTGCATTTCCACACCCACGACACCAGCGGGCTCTCCGCCGCCTCGGTCCTGGCCGCGGTGGACGCCGGCGTGGACGCCTTCGACGCGGCCGTGGACAGCATGAGCGGCCTCACTTCACAGCCCAACCTGGGCTCCCTGGTGGAGGCCCTGGAAAACACCCCGCGGGACACCGGTCTTGACCCCGGCGCCATCCGCACCCTCAGCACCTATTGGGAACAGGTGCGCGGCCAGTACAAGGCCTTCGAGCCGCCCATCAGCGCCGGCGCCTCCGAGGTCTATGTGCACGAGATGCCCGGCGGCCAGTATTCCAACCTGCGCGAACAGGCGCGGGCCATGGGCATAGACGCCGCCCGCTGGCCGGAGGTCGCCCGGGCCTACGCCGACGTCAACGATCTCTTCGGCGATCTCATCAAGGTCACCCCCACATCCAAGGTGGTGGGGGACATGGCCCTGGCCATGGTCACCTCCGGCCTCAGCCGCGCG
>JARRRO010000270.1:0-2948 GCA_037380645.1 Gammaproteobacteria bacterium
TCGCGGCTCGGTGGAAGAAATCGGGTCATGGCACCAGACCTGCCTGGCGGAGGCGGATGTGCGTACCGAGGTTTACGCCGTCCCCGCCGATGCCGGCGAGCTGCCCGCGCTGCTGGCCGAGCGCCGCGCCGGGGCCGGCCCCGTGGCCTACGTCTGCGAGGGCATGACCTGCCGCACCCCGATCCGTGACGAGGCCGCCCTGGCGGATTACTTGAAGCAGGAGGGCGGAAAATGACATAATGGCAGTCCTTCCAGCATACGGAAAATACAAGGAAAACCGTGTGAACAACGCGTTCATGGCGGGTGCAGCAGCCGATGCGTTTCCAAGTTTCTGACAACAGCGCAATCCAGCACGCTCCGCTCCTCCGGCCGGAGGCGCCGGTCATACTTCCCCTGCCGTCAGTCTATTAACGAGGAATAACATGTTGCAGAACAAAAACTTGCGTGACTGGATCGCAAAAATGGAAAGCCTGTGCCAGCCGGATGACGTGGTCGTCTGCAGTGGCAGCGGCGAGGAATACGACGCCATGATGGCGAAGCTGCTGCAGGCCGGCACGGCCAAGCGACTGAACGAGGAAAGGCGGCCCAATTCCTACCTGGTGCGTTCCGATCCCGCCGACGTGGCGCGGGTGGAGCAGCGCACCTTCATCTGCTCCGAAAAGGAGGAGGACGCCGGTCCCACCAACAACTGGATGCAACCGGGGGAGATGCGCGGGCTCCTGAACGGCCTGTACAAGGGCTGCATGCGCGGCCGCACCATGTACGTCATTCCCTTCAGCATGGGCCCGGTGGGCTCCCCCATCGCCCACATCGGCGTGCAGCTCACCGACTCCCCCTACGTGGTGGCCAGCATGCACATCATGACCCGGGTGGGCGAGGCGGTGCTTGAACACCTGGGCACGGACGGCGGGTTCGTCCCCTGCGTGCATTCCGTGGGCGTCCCCCTGGACAGGGGCGCGCCGGACCTGGCCTGGCCGTGTAACCCGGAAAACCTCTACATCGTTCATTATCCCGAGGCCCGGGAGATCTGGTCCTACGGTTCCGGCTACGGCGGCAACGCCCTGCTGGGCAAGAAGTGCTTCGCCCTGCGCATCGCCTCGGTCATGGCCCGCGATCAGGGCTGGCTGGCCGAGCACATGCTGATCCTGAAGCTGACCAATCCCGAGGGCAAGGTGCACTACGTCGCCGGCGCCTTCCCCAGCGCCTGCGGCAAGACCAACCTGGCCATGCTCAACCCCACCGTCCCCGGCTGGAAGGTGGAGACCGTGGGTGACGACATTTGCTGGATGAAGTTCGGCGAAGACGGTCGCCTGTACGCCATCAATCCCGAGGCCGGCTTCTTCGGCGTCGCCCCGGGCACCGGCATGGATTCCAATCCCAACGCCATGCACGCCCTGACGGAGAACTGCATCTTCACCAACGTCGCCGAGACCCACGAGGGCGACGTGTGGTGGGAAGGCATGACCAAGGAAAAGCCGGAACGCCTGGTCGACTGGAAAGGCAACCACTGGAGCCCGGACGCGGATCAGCCGGCGGCTCATCCCAACGCCCGCTTCACCGCCCCGGTGCATCAGTGCCCGGTGGTGGCGCCGGAATGGGAGGATCCCCGGGGCGTGCCCATCAGCGCCATCCTCTTCGGCGGCCGCCGCGCCTCGGTGGTGCCGCTGGTGAACGAGGCCCGGGACTGGACCCAGGGCACCTTCTTCGGCTCCATCCTGGCCTCGGAGAAGACCGCCGCCGCCGCGGGCAAGATCGGCGAGCTGCGCCGCGACCCCATGGCCATGCTGCCCTTCTGCGGCTACAACATGGCGGACTACTGGAATCACTGGCTGAGCATCGGCGAGCAACAGGGCGCAAAACTGCCCAAGATCTTCTACGTCAACTGGTTCCGCAAGGACGAGGAAGGCCGGATGATGTGGCCCGGCTTCGGCGAGAACAGCCGTGTGCTGAAGTGGGTATTCGAACGCTGCGAAGGCACGGGCGAGGCGGTGGAGACCCCCATCGGCAACCTGCCCGCCATCGACGCCCTGGAATTCGGCGATCTGGACGTGGACCGCAACACCATGGCGGAACTGCTGCGCGTCGATCTGGACGGCTGGCTGCAGGAGATCCCCTTGATCGAGGAGTACTACGCGCGCTTCGGCGACCGCCTGCCGGCATCGCTGCGCAATGAGGTCAAACAGCTGCGCAAGCGCCTGGAGAAGGCCAAGCTCGCCGCCGCCTGACCGGGGAAAACCACTGTTGCCTGAAAGCCCGCTCCGTGCGGGCTTTTTTATCCGAATAGTAAGTGCTTCCAAGTTGACAATCCATCTGCCGCTTCCTAGATTTTCATTGAGATTGTCTGTAGGAACTTACTGTATCAGAAGGAGGCAATGGATATGAAAACCAGCGCTATTGTATTCGCCATCATTCTTTCCCTGTTTTCCATCAATGCCGCGGCCCAGAACTATGGCTTCTATGTAGGTGGTTCCCTCGGTTATACCGACTTCCATCAAAGCGCGTCGGAGATACAATCCATCCTTGCCAGTGCCGGTCTAAGCGGCGTCAACGCCACCGCCAACGTGGATGACACCGATATGGGATGGAAACTGTTCGGAGGCTTTCATTTCAACAAGTATCTGGGCATTGAAGGCGGCTACGCGGATCTGGGCAGAACCAAACTGAGCCTGAATGCGACCGTTAACGATCCGCTCATTTCACCGACACCTGTTAACATTGCGAGCACGGCGAGGGTGAACGTTGACGGTTTTACCCTTGACGGGGTCCTCAGCTATCCCATCTATGACCGTTTCGATGTCTTCGGCAAGGCCGGGGCGTTTTTCTGGTCCGCCGACCTTAAGGCCAATGTAAACGTGACCGGCCTCGGAACGCCGATTTCAGATACTTTCAGCAATGATGAAAACGGTACTGATTTGACGTTCGGAGCGGGGATGCGTTATCACTTCAAC
>JARRRO010000271.1:0-2935 GCA_037380645.1 Gammaproteobacteria bacterium
GATGCGATCCGCGCCGACAATGACCCAGGACACGCCGCCGCCGCGCATCAAGTGGGCGGCGGCGGAATCCACGAGCAGGGTGACCGGGATGCCGTCCCGCTGAAGTTCCCAGGCGGTGAGACGGCTGCCCTGCAGCCACGGCCGCGTCTCGGCGGCGTAGACCTGGCGGATGCGCCGGTCCGCCCAGGCGCTGCGTATCACCCCCAGGGCGGTGCCATAGCCCCCCGTGGCCAGGGAACCGGTATTGCAGTGGGTGAGCACGGCCCCGTTATTCTCGATCAGTGCCGCCCCCAGCTCCCCCATGCGGCGGTTGGCGGCGATGTCCTCCTCGTGCACGGCCCGCGCCGCCGCCAGCATGGCCGCCACGGGATCGTCCCGGCAGCGGGCCAGTACCTCCCGCATGCGCGCAACGGCCCAGTGCAGGTTGACGGCCGTGGGCCGGGCCCGGACCAGTTCGTCCAGTTTACGCCCGGCCGCGGCGCGCCAGTCTTCCGGCGCCTCCCTGAGGGCCTGTGCCACTGCCAGGACCGCTCCGTAGGCGGCGGCGATGCCGATGGCCGGGGCACCCCTGACCACCATGTCGCGGATGGCGTCGGCAACCTCGGCCGGCGTCCGCGCCTCCAGGTAGCTCTCCTCCCCGGGCAGGCGGCGCTGATCCAGCAAGACCAGGTGATCCTCCCGCCACTCCAGGGCGCGCACGCCGTCGGCGGCTGTCTTTTCTAATGCAGTCATATTGGATAAAGTCACGCGTTTCAGCGAAGCTCTGCCAAGGCCCGTCCGGGGTCGCGGAGACTTCTCAACAGGAGCACGCCCTTGAATGTCGATTCACTGATATCCGCCAAATGGATCGTACCGGTGGAACCGGACGATCGGGTCCTCGCGGATCATACCCTGGTTGTCCATGAAGGAAAGATCCAGGATATCCTGCCCACGGCCCAGGCCGGGGAAAAATATCAGGGCGCGGAAACCCACGCTCTGAACCGGCACATACTCATCCCCGGCCTGATCAACAGCCACACCCACGCCGCCATGACCCTGTTCCGCGGCCTGGCCGACGACCTGCCCCTGATGGACTGGCTCAACTACCATGTCTGGCCGGCGGAGCAGCGCTGGGTGGATCCCCGCTTCGTCGAGGACGGTACCCGTCTGGCCGTGGCCGAGATGCTGCGCGGCGGGACCACGTGCTTCGCCGACATGTATTTCTTCCCCGACTGCACCGCCGAGGTCGCCGCCCTGGCCGGCATCCGCGCCGTGATCGGGCTTATCATCATCGACTTCCCCACCGCCTGGGCCCGTGACGCGGACGAGTATTTCGCCAAGGGCGGGGCGGTGCATGACAGTTTCAAGCAGGACCCGCTAATCCGCACCGCCTTCGCCCCCCATTCCCCGTACATGGTCTCGGAAGGGCCGCTCAGGAAAATCGGCGTCCTGGCCGAGGAGATGGACATCCCCATACAGATGCACGTGCACGAGACGGAAGATGAGATTAACCAGAGCATCGATTCCCACGGCAAGCGTCCGCTGGAGCGGCTGCGGGATCTGGACCTGCTCAGCCAGCGCCTGCTGGCCGTGCACATGACCCAGCTGGATCTGGACGAGTTCGATCTGCTCAATCGCTACGGCGTCAACGTGGTTCACTGCCCCGAGTCCAACCTGAAACTGGCCAGCGGCTTCTGTCCCGTGCATGAACTGCAGACGGCGGATATCAACGTCGCCCTGGGAACGGACGGCGCCGCCAGCAACAACGACCTGGACATGATCGGGGAGATGCGCACCGCCGCCCTGCTGGCCAAGGGCGTGGCCGGCAGCAGCAGCGCCGTCTCCGCCCACGCGGTGCTGCGCATGGCCACCCTTAACGGCGCCCGGGCCCTGGGCTGGCAGGACCAGATCGGCTCCCTGGTCCCCGGCAAGCAGGCGGACCTGGTGGCGGTGGATCTGTCGGCTATCGAGACCCAGCCCCTGCACGATCCCGTTTCCCAGCTGGTCTACGCCGCGGGGCGGCACCAGGTCAGCGACGTCTGGGTGGCCGGCCGGCAGGTGCTCAGGGAACGGCGGCTGCTGACCCTGGACGAGGAGCAGATCGGCGAGGCCGTCCGGGAATGGAACCTCCGGCTGCAGGAAAAGAGTGATTAGGGCAGTCGGTTTGACACCTGCCACTTAACCCCTAACACCTGATGCCTATCACCTGACGCCTATTTGTTCGGCTGCTGGGTCACCCGCAGATAGGGCTTGAGGGTCTTCCAGCCCTTGGGAAAGAGCTTCTTCGCCTCTTCGTCGGACAACGTGGGCACGATGATTACGTCGTCGCCATCCTTCCAGTTCACCGGCGTGGCCACCTTGTAATTGTCCGTGAGCTGGATGGAGTCGATGACCCGCAGGATCTCGTTGAAGTTCCGGCCCGCGCTCTTGGGATAGGTAAGTGTCATCCGGATCTTCTTGTTGGGATCGATCAGGAACACCGAGCGCACGGTGGACGAATCGCCCTCCCCTGGGTGCAACATGTCATAGAGATGGGAAACCTTGTGGTCGGTATCCCCGATGATGGGGTAGTCCACGTGGGTGCCCTGGGTCTCGTCGATGTCGCCGATCCAGGCCTTGTGATCCTCCACCGAATCCACCGACAGCGCGATCACCTTGCAGTTGCGCTTGGCGAATTCCTGCTTGAGCCTGGCGGTCTCGCCCAGTTCGGTGGTGCATACGGGGGTGAAATCGGCCGGGTGGGAAAACAGAACCGCCCAGCTGTCGCCGATCCAGTCGTGAAAACGAATCTTGCCTGCAGTCGTCTCCGCCTCGAAGTCCGGAGCCGTATCGCCCAGTCTCAGTGCCATGATGCCCTCCTCCTCGTCGGGGAATTGTTTTTAACAATTTTATCATAGTCACCGCGGGGGCAACTATACAGCGGTTATAACCGCTGGCCTTATCCTTATGCGGCAGT
>JARRRO010000272.1:0-2928 GCA_037380645.1 Gammaproteobacteria bacterium
CCCCTCGCGGCGCACCACCAGGATCATCTATGCGTGGTTCTTGTAGCCGACGATGCCGTATACTACGAGGGCCCCCACCGCCTGCAGCTCGGTGGCCAGCTCGATGTTGGCCTCCTCGTCGAAACGGGCCTGCAGTTCCACGATGACGGTGACTTCCTTGCCGGCCCGCGCGGCATCCTTAAGGGCCTCCACCACGACGGATTCATCGCCGGTACGGTACAGGGTCTGCTTGATGGACAGGACGTTGGGATCGTTGGCCGCCTGGCGCAAAAAATCCACCACCGGTCCGAAGGACTGGAACGGATGGTGCAGAAGGATATCGCCGTTGCGCAGGGTATCGAAGATGTTGCTGCTCTTGGCCAGCCGCGGCGGCACCTCCGGGGTGAAGCCGGGGAACATGAGGTCCGGCCGGTTCACCAGGTCGATGATGGCGAGCAGCCGGTTCAGGTTGACCGGCCCGTTGACCATGTACAGGTCGTCATCGCCGAGGGCGAATTTCTGCAGCAGGAATTCGCTCAATTCCTCCGGGCAGTTGTCCGCCACCTCAAGGCGCACGGCGTCCGAGTAGCGGCGCGACGGCAGCTCCCCCTCCAGGGCACGCAGCAGATCATCCACCTCCTCACTGTCGACAAACAGATCACTGTCCCGCGTGACCTTGAACTGGTAGCAGCCCGTGGCCTTCATGCCCGGGAACAGATCGCCCACGTGAGCGTGGATGATGGAGGACAGTAGCACGAAATCATGGGGACCGCCGCTGCGCTCCGCGGGCACGGGCACCACCCGCGGCAGGGAGCGGGGGGCCTGGACGATGGCCAGATCAGTCTCCCGGCCGAAGGCGTCCTTGCCTTCCAGGGACACGATAAAATACAGATTCTTGTTCAGTACCCGCGGAAAGGGGTGGGCCGGGTCCAGTCCGATGGGGCTGAGCACCGGCAGCACGTTGCTGTTGAAATAACGCCTGACCCATCTGGCCACGGGCGGCGGCCATTCCGACCGACGCAGCAGGCGTATCTTCTCCTTCTCCAGGAGCGGGGTGATTTCCTCGTTCAGGGCGCGGTATTGTTCCTCTACCAGGGTGTGGGTGGCCTCGCTGATGCGCTTCAACGCCTCCTGCGGACTCAGGTTGTCGGGGCCGGTCTGGGAGGAGCCGAACTTCACCTGCTGCCTAAGGCCTGCCACGCGGATCTCGAAGAATTCGTCCAGGTTGGTGCTGGCGATACACAGAAAGCGCAGCCGTTCCAGCACGGGCGTGGTCTCGTCGCGGGCCTGGGCGATGACACGCCGGTTGAATTCCAGCTGGCTCAGCTCCCGGTTGATGTACAGCTCCGAATTGGACAGGTTGGCTACGTCCATAGCGATCGAATCGAGGCGGGTATTTGCAAAATTTAGCCGGCGCGGGCCTTAGGGATATTGATGAGGATCAAGCTACGGTACCGCGCCGTCGACTATCGCGTCGCATTGACCTCCTTTTCCATCTGTTCCAGGCTGATGTGCCTGACGTCCTTGCCCTCGACGAAATAAATGATGTACTCGCACATGTTGCGGGCGTGGTCGCCGATGCGTTCCATGGCCCGCGCCACCCACACGGCATCCAGGGCGCTGGTGATGCTGCGCGGGTCCTCCATCATGTAGGTGATCAGCTGGCGCAGGAGGGCGGCGTACTGATCGTCCGATTCGGGCTCCTTCCCCGCCGTCACCAGGGCCGCCTGGGTATCCATGCGCGCGAAAGCGTCCAGGGCCTCGTGCACCATCCCGCTGACCAGGGTGCCCATGGCGTTGATGCCGATGTAATAGTGCTTCAGCCCCTGCCGGTCCGCCAGGTCTATGGCCATCTTGGCGATCTTCTCCGCCTCGTCCCCGATGCGCTCCAGGTCGGTAATGGTCTTGCCCACCGCCGTCACCAGGCGCAGGTCGCCGGCGGCGGGCTGGCGGCGTGCCAGTATGCGTATGCATTCCTCGTCGATGCTGACCTCGTAGGTATTCACCTGACGTTCATTCATGATGACGGATTCCGCAAGCTCCACGTCACCTTCCACCAGCGACTTCAGTGCATGGGTCAGCTGCTGTTCGACCAGCCCACCCATGGCCATGACCTGGCTGCGGATGTTCTCCAGTTCGTTGTCAAACTTCTTGGAGATATGGGGAGGCAGTTTCTGTGTAGTCATTTCGGGTATCCTCGTCAGGCTGAACCCCTTTAACCGTTACCGGACTAACCGTATCGGCCCGTAATGTAATCCTCCGGGTCCTGGCGCGAAGGATTGGTAAAGATCACCTCGGTCTCGTCAAACTCGATGAGCTTGCCCAGATACATGAAGGCGGTGTAGTCCGACACCCGTGCCGCCTGCTGCATGTTATGGGTCACGATGACGATGGTGTAATCGGCCTTGAGCTCGTCGATTAATTCCTCGATCTTCAGCGTGGAGATGGGGTCCAGGGCGGAGGCCGGTTCGTCCAGCAGCAGCACCTCCGGCTGCACGGCGATGCCGCGGGCGATGCACAGGCGCTGCTGCTGGCCACCGGAGAGCTGCGTGCCATCCTGGCGCAGTTTGTCCTTGACCTCCTCCCACAGCGCCGCCTTGCGCAGCGCCCATTCCACCCTTTCATCCATGCGCCTGCGCGGCAGTCTCTCGTACAGCTTCACGCCGAAGGCGATGTTGTCATAGATGCTCATGGGAAACGGCGTGGGTTTCTGAAACACCATGCCTATCTTGGAGCGCAGCAGATTGAGGTCGTATTTTCTGGTCAGGATGTTGTCGCCGTCCAGCAGCACTTCCCCGGTGGCGTACTGCTCGGGATACAACTCGTAAATGCGGTTGAAGGTGCGCAGAATGGTGGATTTGCCGCAGCCGCTGGGGCCGATGAAGGCGGTAACGCGTTTTTCCGGTATCTGCAGGCTGATGTCGTACAACGCCTGATGCTTGCCGTAGT
>JARRRO010000273.1:0-2925 GCA_037380645.1 Gammaproteobacteria bacterium
GCTGTTCAAAATCGCTCCCGGCGCATGTCGAAGCCGTCTATTTTTATCGAGGGTTCGAATCCCATACCCTCAGATCAAGAAGGGGACCGACCCTGAGGCCTGTCCCCCCTTTTTTTGATCTGGCGGAGAGGGAGGGATTCGAACCCTCGATACGGTTTTGCCGTATACACACTTTCCAGGCGTGCGCCTTCAACCACTCGGCCACCTCTCCTGATTTATCTAGGCTCGATAGCGTGCCTGTAACTGGCCCCGGCGGGGGCGGTGGAAAGACGCGAAGGGTATACAAAAGCGGATACGGTTGCAATCTCGCAGTCTGACCGTGGCGCTGGTCGGCCAGCGGATAAAAACCGTGCCGTATCAAGCGTTGAAAACGCCGCACAGAACCGGACAATATCGTCCATGAACTCGGAATCCATGGCGGCACAGGCGGACAGGCTCGCCGAATCCCTGCTGCGGCACGGTCCGGCCCTGGTCCTGACCGGAGCCGGCTGCAGCACCGCTTCGGGCATCCCCGACTATCGGGACAGAAACGGCGACTGGAAACACAGCCCCCCGGTGATGTTTAATGACTTCGTCAGGAACGAGACCACCCGCAAGCGATACTGGGCGGGAAGCATGAACGGCTGGCCGCGCATCCAGGCCGCCCGGCCCAATCCGGCCCATCACGCCCTGTCACTCCTGGAAAGGGGCGGCTTTATACATACCCTGCTCACCCAGAACGTGGATGGCCTGCACCCCAGGGCGGGCAGCCGCAGCGTCATAGAACTCCACGGAAACCTGAAGAGCGTCATCTGCCTGCGGTGCGGGACGAAGACACCGCGGAGCGCCATCCAGGCGCAATTGATGAAAGCCAATGCCGCCTTCCGGCAGGCTGCCGCGGCAGTCGCTCCTGACGGTGACGCCGTTCCCGGCGGACTTGATTACGATTCTTTCGAAACACCGGTATGCGACAGATGCTCCGGGATACTGAAGCCGGAAGTGGTTTTCTTCGGCGAGGCCGTCCCCCGCTCCCGTACGGAATTCTCCCTGCGGGCCCTGGCGGCGGCCGGCTGTCTGCTCACGGCCGGTACATCTTTGATGGTCTTCTCGGGCTATCGCTATTGCCTCGAGGCGCGCCGCCGCAGTATCCCCGTCATCGCCGTCAACCTGGGGCATACCCGCGCGGACGGCGAACTGGACCTCAAGATCGAGGCCGACTGCGGACGGCTGCTGACAGCCATTGCCGAACGGCTGTGTCCCCGGGAGGACCACCGGCGGCAAGTCCGTTCTGCGTGATTCCCGTATTTTTTTAATTCCGGCTGCATTATCATTATTGTTAATACCTTAAAGACAATGTCTCAAGATTAAGCTCCTGATGGCCGACAACGATATTAAAAGACTGCTTGTCTTTGATGATGATGCGGACTACCGCAAGCTCATGCTCGCGCATCTTGGCAAACTGCTGGAGGGCGTCGAGGTGGAGGAATACGATCCTGCCGAACGGGGACTCCCCGATCAGGATTTCAACTGGTCACGTTACGATGTCCTGCTACTCGATTACAATCTGAACCTTCCCGGCGTCACCGGTCTCGACCTGTTGCAGGCCAACAGGAAAAACACGCACTTCCCTGCCACCATTATGCTGACCGGCGCCGGCAACGAGGAGGTTGCGGTACGCGCCCTCAAGGCCGGTGTCTATGACTACCTGCGCAAGGAAAAACTTAGTAAGACACGACTCCGAAGCTCTATACAGGAAGCCTACGAAGAACACCGCAAGGAAAGGGAGCGGCAAAACGAGCTGACCAGTCACAGTCATGCCTTCAACAAAGCGCTGTTTTATCAGGAACTGGAAAAACACCTGGCCGAGCCCGGCGAGAAAAATCGCAATTTCCTGCTAATCAGCCTCGACAACCACCAGGACATCGAGGAACGCGCCGGTCTGATTATGCGGGATAATATAATACGGTACTTCGCCAAAGCGAGCTTCCACATGTTCCGGGCCGGCAATTGCCACCCCAGCATCACCCGCTTCAGTGACACTTCCGCCGCCCTGCTGATTGATGATCCGGTGACCAAGCAGAATCTGGACTTCAACCTCAAGGGGTTGTGTGAATACCTGAGTAAGCACAAGTACAAGTACCAGGATCAGGAATATCCCTTCACCGTCAGCATCGGCGCCGTGCGCCTGCACGAGCACAGCGGGAGTGCCGAAGAGGTGATCCGCGATGCGCGCGACGCCTGCCGCCGGGCGGAGGAGCAGGGGGGCAACAGCTACTACATCTATGCCGATGAGCAGGTCCCGGCTGCACCGGCCAAGGCCCGTAAACCCGCAGCGGAGCCCGCAAAGGAGAAACCGGCCGCCGCAGAAGAAAAGCCGGCGCCGGCCAAGGCCGCGCCCGCCGCCGCAAAGATACCCGCGCCTGCCGCGGAGGAACCGGCCGGCGCAGAAGTGATGCAGGGACTGGAAGGCAAGGCCCTTATGATCAAGAAGGCCTTTGATGAAAAGCGCGTTATTCTGACCTTCCAGCCGATCATCAGTCTGTTGGAGCAGGGCACTGCTATCAGCGAAGTCTATTACGTCTCCCTGAAACTGATCGATACGGACGGTTCGACCCTGGAGGAGCAGGAAATACTGGATAACATCGCTACCCAGGCATTCCAGCAATTCATCGATCGCTGGATGCTGCGCGAGGCCATGGGCAGGGTGGTGAACAGCGAGCAGGAACGGTATCTGTTCCTGCTTCGTCTCAGCCGGGCATCACTGGCGGACCCCGGCCTGTTCAACTGGCTGCGCAAACTGCTTGCGGCCTTCGAGAGCCGGCGCCCCGGGCAATCCATCGCCCTGGAAATCTCGGCGGATGATTTTACCGCCCTGCAGAAGCCGGCGGGGGCCCTGATTTCCTATCTGGGAAAATCGCATGGTTTCAAATTCGTATTGGGAGGTAT
>JARRRO010000274.1:0-5294 GCA_037380645.1 Gammaproteobacteria bacterium
TGCAAGCGCTCGCCGGCAAGGGGATGGTTGAAATCCAGGGTCACGGTCTCCTCCTCGACGTCCTTGACCTGCACCACCATGGGGCCCTGCTCGGTTTCCACCCGGAACTGCATGCCCGGTTCCACCTTATCCACATCCTTGAACGTCTCCCGGGGAACGGACTGGACCATGTCGTCATTGCGCTCCCCGTAGGCGTCGGCCGGCTCCAGGGTAACCTGTACGTCATCACCGCTGCCATGGCCCTCCAGTGCCTGTTCCAGGCCGGGGATGATGCTTCCCGAACCCTGTTCGTACTGCAGCGGTTCCCGGCCGCGTGAGCTGTCGATGACCTGACCGTCATCTCCGGTCAGGGTGTAATGGATGGAGACGATTGCGCCTGATTTGATTTTCATAACTGACACCTGGATTGAAATGGAAGCTGTTGCGAGTGATTCAGGCAGGGACGACGTCATCGGCCTCCGGGCCCTTGGGAGTTTCCCTGACCAGGAAACTGACGCGCTGGCCGTTAGTCAGGGTACGGAATTCATGGCTCCTAATCCTGTCATTGGAGACGAAGATATCCTCGCCGGAATCGGGGGTGATGACGCCGCAACCCTTGTCCCGGCTGAACCATTTGACGGTACCACTGATTCGACCTGCCATTTATACCTCTCTGACCGATTTTAAAATGCAGCGCCAGAGTGCCTGGACGGGACAGGGGAAAGAGCGACCATGAAGATAATCAATCAGCCATAGAACTGGTGTTTACGCCCGGAAACGTCCGGGATTTGAGTCACGCAAGCCAATCCCTCACATTGATCCCAGTCTAGCCTATGCCCCCGGTGACGGCAACAGATGGGGCGTGAAATGCGCTGAATAACAGGTATAATCCCCCGGCCGCGCGCCCGGCCGGCGACCGGACCTGAACTCAGAATTACAACAAACCAGGAGACAAATCGATGAAAATAATCCCCCGGCCTGCCTTGATAGGGCTGTTGCTATTTCCCGCCTTGTGCCTCGCGCACGGACCTTCGCGACAGAAGGTCATAGAGAAGATCGACATCAGCGCCCCCCCGGCCAAGGTGTGGAACCTGATCAGCGACTTCTGTTCCATCAGCAAGTGGAATCCCATGGTCACCGCCTGCACCAGCGACAAGGGAACGACGCCGAAATCCGTACGCACCATCACTCTTAAAAACGGCGCCAAGGTGCAGGAACAACTGGCGCACTACGCCCCGGACAAGCACATGATGCAGTACTTTATGCTCAAGCCCAATCCCAAGGCCTTCCCCATCAACAGCCACGGCTCGAAGATCACCCTGAAGGACGACGGCAAGGGCGGTACCGCCGTGGTCTGGTGGGGCGCCTTCTACCGCCTCTATCCTGGACCCACGCCACCGCCGGAACTGTCTGACGCGGCCGGGCGCAAGGCCATCTCGACATTTTACCGGGCCGGTCTGGAGCGTCTGAAAAAACTGGCAGAAAGCCATTAACCGCCGGTATTCCGCGGTGAGTACTGCCAGAGTGGCCGTCGCCCGGTCGTTCGTGCTGCTGATGCTGTACGCGGGCACGGCGGCGGCCGCGCCGTTTGCCTGGATCACCAACCAGGGCGCGGACAACGTCACGGTCATAGACACCGACGGCGACAAGGTCGTCGCCACCGTTCCCACCGGGCACCGGCCCGCCGGTGTCGCGGTGGCCGCCGACGGCTCGCGCGCCTACATCAGCAATCCAGTAGGTCGGAATGTCACCGTCATCGACGGCAAAACCTTCCACGTCATCGCCACGGTGGCCGTGGGTGAGGGGCCGCTGGCCATCGCCGTGGGTCCGCGCAACCACTTCGTCTACATCGCCGACTGGTACATGGACTGCGTGTTTATACTGAATACGCAGACCCTGAAGCTGGAAGGCAAGATCCCCGTGGGCAAATCGCCGTCGGGGCTGGCCGTGGCGCCGGACGGCGGTACACTGTACGTGGCCGATCGCGACGACAACAACGTCAAGTTCATAGACCTGGCCACGCGCAAGGTGACGGCCACTGTCACCGTGGGCACTGCCCCCTTCGGCATCACCCTGGCGCCGGACCGGCACGAACTGTACAGCGCCAACGTACGCAGCAATAACGTAAGCGTCATCGACGTGGACGCGGCCAGGGTCAGGAGAACCATCGAGGTAGGCCTGTCCCCCTATGCCATCGCCTACGATAAACCGCGGCGGCGCCTGTACGTCACCAACCAGCACGATAGCACCGTCTCGGTCATAGATCCGGAGACGGGGACTACGTTCGCCACCATAGATACCGGGGAATACCCCGAGGGCATCGGTCTGCTTCCATCCGGCAAGCGGTTGTACGTGGTGGACTGGTGCGTCAACAGGGTCCCAGTCATTGATACCATTACCCTGACGATTGTCGTCGAGGTGAAATCCGCTAGGAAACAAACGGCGATCAGTCATACGCAACGGCCACGATGACGTACTCACGCCGTCCCTGCACGGTCTCCACGGCGACCTCCTCGTCCACGCCCCTGCCCAGCAGGACCCGGGCCAGCGGCGAATCCACGCTGATGTGGCTGGCTTCAAAGTCCAGTTCGGCGGCGCCGACGATGCGGTGGGTGACCTCGCGGCCGGCCTCGTCCTCCAGGGTCACCCGCGCCCCGATATAGACACGGGCGGGATCGTTCACCCTGTCCACCACCTTGAGGGCGGGCAGACGTTTCTGCAGGTAGCGGATGCGGGCGTCTATCCCCCGCAGCTCCTTCTTGCGGTAGATGTATTCGGCGTTCTCCGACCTGTCCCCCTCCGCCGCGGCGGCGGCCAGGGCCCGGGTAACCTCGACGCGCCGCTCCCACAGGTCCTTGAGATCCTGCTCCAGGCGGCGGTAACCGGCGGGAGTGATATATGGGGAAGAGCGCGGGGAGGGGGGTCGCCAGCGTGGCATGTCGTCTGTCGTCTCGGTGATAGCGTAGTTTGCTGTGTTCAGCCGTCCGTGGCCTCGACAAACAGGATTAGATTAAAATGCCGCCCATACTGTCAACACTATGGACGTCATGCCCAAGCCGCTGAATCCCGTTTTCGCCGACCTGCCCACCACCATCTTTACCGTCATGTCGGACCTGGCCAATGAGCACCGGGCTATCAACCTGGGCCAGGGTTTCCCCGACACCGACGGCCCCGAGATAGTGCGCCGGGCCGCCGCCGAGGCCATCCTGGCGGGGCCCAACCAGTATCCCCAGAGCCGTGGTACGGCGGAACTGCGCCGGGCGGTGGCGGACCATGACCGCCGCTGCTACGGCCTTGAACTGGACTGGCAGAGAGAAGTCATTGTCACCTCCGGCGCCACCGAGGCCTTGGCGGTGTGTCTGTTCTCCCTGCTCCGCCAGGGCGAGGAGGTGATCGTGCTGGAACCGGCCTACGATTCCTACGCGCCGGTGATCCGCGCCGCCGGCGGCGTCCCCCGTTTTCTCCCGCTGCAGCCGCCGGACTGGCATATCGACGAGGAGGCGCTGCGTGCGGCGTTCAGCGACGGCACCAAGGCGATTATTATCAATACGCCCATGAATCCCACCGGCAAGGTTTTCACCGAACCGGAACTGAGCCTGCTCGCGGAGCTGTTGCAGCGCTTTGACGCCTACGCCGTGTGCGACGAGGTCTACGAGCATCTGGTCTTCGATGGGCACCGCCACCTGCCGCTGATGACGCTGCCGGGCATGCGCGGGCACTGCCTGCGCGTCGGTTCCGCCGGCAAGACGTTTGCGCTGACCGGCTGGAAGGTGGGGTATATCACCGCGGACAAGACTCTGGCGGACACTGTCGCCCGCACCCACCAGTTCATCACCTTCACCACGGTGCCGGCCCTGCAGCACGCGGTAGCGGCGGGCCTGAACGGCGACGCCGGCTGGTTCCGGGCCGTGGCCGCCGAGCTGCAGGCGATGCGGGATCTGCTGGCGGCGGGACTCAAGGACATCGGCTTCGGGATCCTCCCCTGCGGGGGAACATATTTCCTCACCGTGGATTTCTCCCGGCTGGATCCGGGCAGCGGCGCCGAGGCGTTCTGCCGGCGCATGACGGTGGAGGCGGGGGTGGCCGCCATACCGGTGAGCGCCTTTTATCATACCGGGGCGCCGGCCGTACCGGATTCCCTCATCCGCTTCTGTTTCTGCAAGCGGCGGGAGGTGTTGGAGGAGGCCCTGCAGCACCTGCGGAACTATTTTTCCTGAATCACCGCTGTTAGCGGTTTCAGGTGGTGCTTTCCTGCTGTCTTTTCTGCTGGCCGCCGCGCCGGCCACCGGGTTTGCGCGGCTGCAGGGTGAACCAGTATTCCGGGGTGATCTCGTGGGTGTAATCGGCTTCCTCCACCAGCAGATGGGAGGTGGTGCTGGGAACGGAGGCGATCTCCACGCGCACTCCCTCCGTCTTCAGATGGCGGATCAGTTCGATGTAGTCGGAGTCGCCGGACATGATGATGATGGTGTCCACCTTGCTGGCGAGCTGCATGGCCTTGATGGTCAGCGGGATATCGGCGCTCTTGTGACAGGGGCGTACCGAGCCGTGGTAGCGGTAGTGCAGGCGTTCTTCCAGCTTGGAGGAGATGTTCCTGCCCTCCCGGAAATACACCAGGCGGTTGAGGCCGCGGTTGTCCAGCAACTTGGGAATCAGGGTGTCGAAATTGAGCATGGTCTGGGGATCACCCGTCTGGTCGTGGATGCTGCGTTCGATGTTGTTGCCGTCCACCAGGATAGCGACGGACTGGGTGATGGTGACGTCTTCGTCTCGGGTCTGGCTCATGGGCTGGTATCCGTTCGTAATGAAGGGCATAGAATAGCACCGCAGCCTCGTCATTAGTAATTGTCCCCCCGGATGCTAGAATGAAACAAATCCGTCCCGTAAACGCGCATCCAGCCCCTTCATGAATGCCAGCACCGAAACCCAGTCAGCGGCGGCCGGCCCTTCCACGGCGCGAGAGCGGCGCTGCCGCCGCATCCTCCTGCACAGTCCGGACATTACCCTCAAGGGCAAAAACCAGGACATGTTCCGGCTGCGGCTGGTGGAGAATATTCGACGATGCCTGCGCGCCCTCGGCCTGGACTGGCCGGTGGGCTCCGCCCGTGGCCGGGCCTACGTGGACACTACGGGCCGGGACGGGAAGGACATCGCCGCGGCCGTCGCCGCCCTGGCCGATACCGCCGGCGTCACCTCCCTGGCCGACGCCGTCTGGTTGCGGCCGGCGCAAGTGGCCGGCGACGCCGGACTCAACTGGCCGCTGCTGGAGGACACCCTGGTGGACCTGGGCCGGGACTGCTTCATTCCGGGCGCCC
>JARRRO010000275.1:0-2918 GCA_037380645.1 Gammaproteobacteria bacterium
TTCGAGGTGATCGCATCGTAAAACGTGATCGGCTGCCCTGTCTTCCCGGACAGGCATAGATGGCCGCCTTGAACGGCATCATATCCGACATGATATGGATCGGGGCAGCCAGAATCGGCATCACTCTCATGTCCAGTTTCAATGTCAAGATGCAAAAGGCGATCGGCACGGCCGCCGTATTCGGTTTCGTCATCTCCCTGCCGGGAGCGCTGAATGTCATGCTGTTCGGGTCAACCCCGCCGGACGCGCCCCTGTGGACAATAGGCCACGTCAACCTGCCGGGTTTTGCCGTCATCGTGCCCTTGTCCGTTTCAATGGTGCATGTGGGTATACGACTGGGGGCGAAAATGAACGCCACTGCCCTAAGAAGGGTCTTTGCCGTGTTCCTGTTCCTAACCGGTGTGCGTATGATCTACCAATTGCTGGAGGTCATCTGGCTGGGAACATGATTGAAGCAACCTGCTGACCCGGCCACCGCCTTCATCCGAGACAATCCGTATTCATGTGGAAAATGCAGGAATCGTCTCGCCCGCCGTCTCTGACAAGGCCCCGCCTCGGTCGCTGTTCAGGCCACCTGTTCGAGCCCATGTCCCTGATATTCACCCCCGGAATGTTGGATTTCATATGAAAAATGTCGCAAAAACGATAATTTGGAATTGCTTTGTTGTCTTAACCGGCTTAACTACGATCTATTTACTTATGTTTCTCTTTCTCGACATCTTTGTATAAAAACCAGGGGCAGATTTTATTTAACTCACAGTACCATTGATGCAGTAACCCTTAGGGATAAACATTAATGGCTGGGAATTCAGCCTATGGGGATATTGAAAATGAACAGTTATTCCAAGAACATTTCATTGCGGAAGCTTTTTGGCATTTTCCTACTGGGAGCAGCAGTCTTTTCCATTGCTTCATGTTCGAAAACTGTAAAAGTTTATGTCCCACCACGCTATGATCTTACCCAGCTTGGGCGTCTGGGGATTATAACCTTCTCAGACAACGCACAACCCTCCGTGGCGGGATATGCCACCGAACAATTTCAGAATGAAATTCATTCGGCACAAGTGGGCATTCCCATAGTGGAATTGGGATCTGTATATAAGGTCCTGAAGAGCGTCGGTTCAAATCAATTGGATTCGAGGGCGATACAGAAAATCGGGAAACAGTATAAAGTTTCAGCCATATTTACCGGCAGCGTCGTCTATTCAGATATTAAAACCGACGTAAATTTATCGGATTACAGAGAACTCAGGGCCAATGTGAACACTACGCTCAATGCGACCCTTTCATCAAAGCTTATTGAAACGGAAGGTGGAGCGACGGTGTGGAGCAACTCGGTTTCCTGGAAGAGAAAACTCGGAAAACTGAGTGTAGGTGAATATACAGGCGTTTCAGTCGGAAACAGGGGATATGAAGAAGCTTATAAAAAACTTGTCCCCGACATGGTGTGGGATGTGACCCGCGACTTTCGGGGAACTTATGTAACTAAACGAGTTGATAAATAGTATAACGAGGACAGTCCGGCGGAGCCGGCCGCACGGTTTTACGCCTTACACCTCACTCCTCACCAGCTATTTAATGACCTTAAGGGTGGGCTTCTTCTCCCGGGCCTCCGCGTCCCCGGCCTCTTCCCCGTCTGCGCCCTCCTCTTCCGGGAAGATCATGCCCTTGCCGTTCTCCTTGGCGTAGATGGCCAGGATCGCCTTCATCGGCAGCACCACCGCCGAGGGCCGACCGGAGAAGCGGGCCGAGAAGGTGACAAAATCATTGCCCATGAGCAGATCCTTCACCGCCGTCGGGGAGACGTTCAGCACCACCCGGCCGTCCTGGACGTACTGTTCCGGCACCGCCACATCGGGCATCTCCGCGTTGACCAGGACATACGGCGTCATCCCGTTGTCGATGATCCATTCATGCAGCGCGCGCAGGATATAGGGGCGATTCGAGGTCATTGCCGGCGGCGTCTCCCGGTCACAGGAAATTCATCTCCCGCTCCTGTTCGGACAGGCTGGCCCTGAAGGCGTCACGCTGAAACAGACTCTGGGCGTACTGAAGAAGCGGCTTCGCTGAGGCCGGCAGCTTGATGCCGTAATAGTCGAGCCGCCACAGCAACGGCGCCATACAGCAGTCCACCAGGGAATACTCCTCGGACATAAAGTAGGGAAGCTGGCTAAACACCGACGCAACGGAGGTCAGGTGATCGCGGATATGCTTTTTGGCGTTGGCCGCGGCGATCTCGTTGTCGCCGTCGATTTCCCTGATACTGCCGTATAAATCACGCATGACCCGGTAACGCAGTTGCCGGTTGTTGGCGCGTGAGACCGGGTCTACCGGCATCAGGGGCGGATGGGGAAACCGTTCGTCCAGGTACTCCATCATGATCTGCGCCTCGTACAGGACCAGATCGCGGTCAATCAGGGTAAGGACGGTATTGTACGGATTCAGTTCAACCACTTCTTCCGGAAGCTCCTCTCCCTCCCGGACGTAGTTGATCTCCACGTTGATGTCCTTTTCCGCCAGAACGATGCGGACGCAATGCCCTACGGGACCCGTAGTGTCCGAATACAGAACCATGACGGAGCGCCGGTTAGCCACACTGGCCATAAACATCACCCTTGAACTGTTCCATAATCATCCAGCCGATTACATAAGCAGAAAACCGCGGACGAACGTTTCCGGGAGTCCGCGCCGGTATCGGCAGATATGCCGCCTCTCCCTTTAATGTACGTCCTTCCAGTATTCCTTCTTCAGGAAATAAACGACGACCAGCAGCACCAGCAGATACACCATCACCTTGCCTCCGATGGCATAGCGCTTAAGCTTGATGGGTTCGCCGAGATACACCAGAAAATTAACCAGGTCCCTGACAGTCTGCTTGAAGTCCTCCCCCTGGTAGGCCGGCGGCTTGTGATCAGGCG
>JARRRO010000276.1:0-2913 GCA_037380645.1 Gammaproteobacteria bacterium
CGGTCTTCGCCGCCGCGGCTTTCGTGGTGATGACCGATCTTGCGAATACTGCGCAGGTCCGGCAGATATATCCAGGCATCGGTCTCTTTGTGCCGGCTGGGCGGATAGAACCAGGCCATCGAGGCCTCACCGCGCTTGTCCGGGGGGAACTGGGTGAAAAAGATCACCTTGCGGGTAAATTCATCTCCTTTGTATTTTTTCCATGCCATGGTGTAGGTCAGTTTGCGCTCCGACCCGCCTGATTGGTGAAAGACAAAGCTGATGGTCTCCACCGAGTCGTCACCGCCGTAGACCGCATCGGCCTTCTCCATGATCTGATCGGCGGATAAATCGGCGCCGGCAGCGGACCCGACGCCCGCCGCCAGCATCCCAAGCAAGGGGACGAGGTACCTGAACTGCATGCTGGATCTCCAAAACGAGTGACTACGCGCAAACATGGGGATTTCTCCCTATGGAACGGGATTTGGGGCTGAACGGCTATGATTAAGTATCGATTAAGTATATTTTCCTTACCAGCCGTGACATGTCTTGATACACTGGGATTATACAGTGAACCTCACGTCACGGCATCCTTCGGCCTGAGCGGGCGGCGTAATCAGCAACATGCGCATTAGCCGAATTGACAGCCTAGCAGAACTCTCACCCCGAGCCTGGAACGCACTGCAAGGAACGGACAATCCGTTTTTGCGCTACGAATTCCTGGCCGCCCTGGAGAATCACGGCTGCGTGGGTGAAGACACCGGGTGGATCCCCCACTTTTTGACGGCGGAGCGGGACGATACCCTGATCGGCGCCGTCCCGGCCTATATCAAATACCACTCCTTCGGCGAATTCGTGTTCGACTGGGCATGGGCCAGCGCCTACCAGAACAGCGGCCGGCCCTACTACCCGAAACTCGTGGTCGCCGTACCGTTCACCCCCATCACCGGCCCGCGGATACTGACCGCACAGGCATCGGACAGCGATAAGATTGCAGAGGCGCTGATCCAGGGAACGCTGGACCATGCCCGGGACCTGGGGGTATCGTCCCTGCACTGGCTGTTCATCAACGATCGTGACGCGCCGCGCCTGGAGAAACATGGATTGATGCGGCGCAGCGGCTGCCAGTTTCACTGGTCCAATCCGGGATACGGTGACTTCGCGGACTTCCTGGCGGGGATGTCGTCGGAGAAGCGCAAAAAGATCAAGCGCGAACGGCGCCATGTGGCCGAGGCCGGTATCGAATTCGAGATTTTGTCCGGCGCCGAGATCCAGGAGAGCCACTGGTCCGCCTACTATGACTTTTATCAGGACACCTTCTGGAAGAAGGGCAATGCCGGCCCCCTCACCTACGGCTTCTATATGGCCCTGGGCAGGGACATGCCGGACAACACCCTGTTGATCATGGCCAGACACAACGGCCGCTACGTCGCCGGCGCCTCCTTTCTGCGCGGTCGCGACACCCTCTATGGCAGACACTGGGGGTGCGCCGAGGAGTTCCACAGCCTGCACTTCGAGACATGCTACTACCAGGCCATCGATTACTGCATTGCGCAGGGGCTGCCGCGCTTCGAGGCGGGGGCCCAGGGCGAACACAAGATCAGCCGCGGCTTCATGCCCACCCCGACGTGGTCGGCTCATTGGATCCAGGACCGGCGCTTCGGTGCGGCGATCAAGGACTTTCTCCATCGCGAGGACAAGGCGGTCTGCGACTACATTCATGAGGCACGCCGTCACTCGCCGTACAAGACCGGGGCATGGCCGCAGCCCGGCGCCGTCCCCGGCGAAGACCGCCGCACCACGGCCTGAGAGATCGGTCATACATGAAGAATGCACACCAACGCGGCCCCTTCTTCATCCCGGCGGATGACCCGGGTCACGATTTCCCCGACCCCGAGCTGGCCATGGAGGAACCCAACGGCCTGCTGGCCATCGGTGGCGACCTGTCGGCGCACCGCCTGGTAACGGCCTATCATTACGGCGTCTTTCCCTGGTACAACCCCGGCCAACCGATCCTGTGGTGGTCGCCGGATCCGCGCGCCGTGCTGTTCCCCGAGCAACTGAAGGTCTCCCGCAGCCTGAGAAAGACCATGCGCGGGGGGCGTTATACCGTCTCCCTGGACCGTGCCTTTGAAGACGTCGTGCACGCCTGCGCGGCCCCCAGAAACGGCGTGGAAGGGACGTGGATCAGCGCGGAGATGGCACAGGCCTATACCCGCCTGCACCTCCTGGGCATCGCCCACTCGGCGGAGTGCTGGGAGCACGGACGCCTCGTGGGGGGATTGTACGGCGTTGCACTGGGGCGGGTGTTCTTCGGGGAATCCATGTTTTACCGTCGCCGGGACGCCTCCAAGGTAGCCTTTGCATATCTTGTGCAACGTTTGCGACAATGGGTTACAAGTTGATCGACTGTCAGGTCAGCTCCGACCACATGGCAAGTCTGGGAGCGGTCGATATCCCACGGCGGGAGTTCCTGCACATGCTCGGCCAGTGGAGTCACATGCCCGATCCCGACGGGGCCTGGCAATAGGCGATGCATGGAATCCGTAGGCGCGCACCATGAATAAACCGTCGTCACAAAGGGTCAGGTCACTGATGAGTTATCTGACACCGCCGCACCCGTGCAGTTACCTGGCCGAGCGTTACGCCACCAACCAGTTCATCAGCCCCCACCTGAGCGTCGATGCACCGCTGTACAGCCGCCTCATCGAACTCGGCTTCCGCCGCAGCGGCGATTACGTCTACCGCCCGCGGTGCTTCGGGTGCGAGGCCTGCGTCCCGGCGCGCATCCCCGTGGAGGCGTTTACGCCCGATCGCAGTCAGCGCCGCAACTGGCGCGCCAATCAACACCTGGACGTGATCGACCAACCCCCGGTGTTCAATGACGAACACTTCGAGCTGTATCGTCGCTATCTCGCCTGGCGCCACGACGGC
>JARRRO010000277.1:0-2903 GCA_037380645.1 Gammaproteobacteria bacterium
ACTCAAATATCAAGATCCTGGTGCTGTCCGGCCAGAACGAGGCCAGCAATATCCAGCATGCCCTGACCCTGGGCGCGGTGGATTTCGTCCCCAAACCCTGCGACGTGTCCCTGCTGAAGACGCGCCTCAGCCATCAGCTGATGATGCTGGAGGCGGAGAAGGCCGAGGCGCAGGTGGAAGGGGACAAGGACAAGCTCCTGGGGGAGAGCCCGGAAATGGTTACCCTGCGGGATCTTATCCGGCAGTTTGCAGACACGCCCTTCCCCGTCCTGGTCCAGGGCGAATCCGGCAGCGGCAAGGAACTGGTGGCCCAGTCTCTGCATGAGCTTGGACCCCGCGCCGAGGCGCCGTTTCTGACCATCAACTGCGCCGCCTTCAGCCCCGAACTGCTCGAGGCGCAGCTGTTCGGCCACGCCAAGGGGGCGTTTACCGGGGCGGGGGCCGATCGCAGCGGTTTCTTCGAGGACGCCGACACAGGCACCCTGTTCCTGGACGAGATTGGGGACCTGCCTCTGGGACTGCAGTCCAAACTACTGCGGGTCCTGGAGAATGGCGAGTTCTACCGCCTGGGCGAGACCCAGCCCCGCCACTCCGGGGCGCGCATCATCGCGGCGACCAACCGGGACCTGCGCGCCGAGGTGCAGCAGGGGCGGTTCCGGCAGGATCTTTTCCACCGCCTCAGTGTCCTTACCATCCATGTCCCCTCCCTGCGTGAACGGCACCGGGACTGCCTGATGCTGCTGGATCATTTCAAGCAGGTCTATGCCATCGACAACGCCCGGTCGTTCGAGCTGACCGACAAGGCGGTCGATACCCTGCTGGAATACACCTTCCCGGGCAACGTGAGGGAGCTGCGCAATATCGTCATTCGCCTCAGCGCCAAATACCCCGGCAAGCGGGTGGACGTGGATGCGCTGGGGGCCGAACTGGAGACAGCCATGGCGCCGCTGGACGCCGAGCGCCCGATGGAGGACGCAGCCGCCGTGCAGAATGAGCTGCTGGACAAATCGTTCCGGCTGGAGGACCGCCTGGCGGAGCTGGAACGGCGCTATATCACCACGGCCCTGAACATGTGCGGCGGCAATCTGAGCAAGGCAGCACGTTTGCTGGGCATCAACCGTACTACACTGTACGGCAGGATTCAGCGGCTCGGCATCCAGACTCAGGACTGACATGTATTACGACTATTTCGGCATGCAGCAGCCACCCTTCCGCATCACGCCGGATACCAGGCTGTTTTATCCCGGCGGCGAACGCGGGGCGGTACTGGAGGCGCTGATCTACGCCGTGGTCAACGGCGAGGGTATCGTCAAGGTCGTGGGCGAAGTGGGCAGCGGCAAGACCATGTTATGCCGGATGCTGGAAAAGGAATTGCCGGACAAAGTGGAGATCGTCTACCTGGCCAATCCCCGCCTGTCGCCGGACAACATCCTGCAAGCCATCGCTTTTGAACTGGGTCTGGAGATTGCCCCCGGTGCCAGCCGTTTCGAGGTCATGAACCGCCTGCAGGAGTACCTCCTGCAGCGGCACAGCGAGGGCCGGCAGGTGGTGGTCTTCGTGGAGGAGGCCCAGGGCATGCCGCTGCAGACCCTGGAGGAGATCCGGCTGCTGAGCAACCTCGAGACCCAGCAGAACAAGCTGCTGCAGATCGTGCTGTTCGGGCAGCCGGAACTGGACGAGATGATCGCCACCCCCCAGATCCGCCAGTTAAAAGAGAGGATCACCTACAGCTTCCGCCTGAACCCGTTCGGTGACGATGACATCCGCGACTATCTGAACAGCCGCGTCCGGGCCTGCGGCTTTCGCGCCGGCACCCTGTTCGACACCGGGGCCGTAAAGCAGGTGGCCCATTATTCCGGCGGTCTGGTGCGGCGGATCAACATCCTGGCGGACAAGGCCCTGTTAGCCGCCTATGCCGACAACACCCACACCGTCACCGCCAGCCATGTCCACCAGGCGGCGCGGGACAGCGAGTTTATCACCGGGTCGCAGCGGCGCTGGCGCGGGCCGGTCTGGGTCCTGGCCGGGATGGCGGCGCTGATCCTCCTGGCGGTGCTGCTGTGGCGGTCGCCGCTGTGGCCTCGGCGCATGGAAAACGTCGGTGGCGGTCCGCCGCCGGCACAGGATTCCGCCCTCAGCGGCGGGGCCACCCCTCCCGCGGCCGGGTCTGCTGCGCAGGAGGGCGGGGCCTCTTCCCGGCCCATGGCGGAGGCGCGGCAGGCGCCGGCAGAGGAGGCGGCGGGCGGTGAGGAAAACGCGGCCGCCAAGCAGGTCGCTGCAGGGCCGGCGGCGGAAGCGCCGGAAACGGGCCCCCGGGCCGGTGCCCCGGCGGCCCAGACGGGCGGCCGGCAGCCGGTGATAGAGCCGGGGAGCCTGGACGGTTCTCCCCTGTCCCCGCAGGAATCGCAGGATCTGCGCCGCCAGCTGCACGCCCTTCCCCCCGAATCCTCACCCCTGCTGTCGGGTTATACCGGCGGTGTGGTCTGCGGCCACTGCTCCTCGTTCATATACAGGCCGTTGATACACCGGGAAAATCTATAATATTTAAGCGGCTGCGTGCGCTATGTTATTGATCACATAAGGAGGGTATAGTTCGACATGTACGCCCGAAAGGTTACGATGGATAGAAGATAAGAATGCGCAAGCTCCTGATCCTGCTCTCTTTTTCCTGTTTCCTGACCGCCTGCGCCCAGCTGGTGCCCAAGCCCCTGCCGCCGTCCAAGGGGCACCTCAGTGCCGGCAAAAGCGTGCCCCAGAAGAATATCCCCAAGCTGGTGGAGCATACGCCGGTGCTGCCGCAGCCGAAGAAGCCCGAGCAGGTGGAAAAATACACCGTGGTGGTAAACGAGGTCCCGGTCAAGGAACTGCTGTTCGCCCTGGCCCGGGACGCCGACGTCAACGTG
>JARRRO010000278.1:0-2901 GCA_037380645.1 Gammaproteobacteria bacterium
CAGGATTTCGCCAAGGGTATTGTCTTTCGACATTGCTTGTCTCCCGTGTTCAGGCGTCCGTGCTGCATGCAAGCCGCGCTTCCAGCGCCGCCAGGCCGTCGCGTATATCATCCTGCTGCGCCTTCAGGAGGCCCGGCATATCGCAGACCTCGATAAACCTGCCGATGACCTCACTGTCGCTGTTGTAATGCGTGACTATCCATACGCCCGGGAAACGGGACTCCACGAGTTCGCTCGGACCGAGCGCCGACAAGTGCGCAGCCACCTCGCCCCGTCCCAATTCCCGGAGCAGCCTGTCCTCTTCGCCCGGGGCGAGGGGAATGCTGCGCAGGTCGATCACGGTCGCTTCCCCCTCGTCCAGTAATCTCCCCATGGCATGCCGGATTTCATGCAGCAACGGCTGTACATTACCGGTCAGGAACTCACCCGGCACGACCTTGAGGTCTTCACTGTTCGTTAGTCCGGACACGCTGCCGTCATCCCGCGGTGTTCGCCGGCCTGTGTGACGCAATAGCCATCCTGCCCTGCATTGCCGCTACATTCCCGCTTGTTCCGCGCCATGCGGGGTGTGCGTCAGCGCTTCGGGCAAGTCACCTTCGGGCAGCCACGCGCGCATGAGGCTGATGACGTAATCGGCCGCCAGGGGCAGTGCCTGCTGCACCGGCCTGGTCAGGTCATGCCCCCAGTCGACCACCGCCGGCTGGATGGCAACCAGGGCGCGGTTCTCCGGCAGGCCATCCGTAAGGCGGGCGATGGCCAGCAGGTCGCCGAGGCTGACTTCGTGCACGCTGCGACTGGTCCTGCTTGCAAAGCGGTCCATTTGCTGCCCGGCAAGGACCTTCACGGTACCGGGCGGTGAACTCAGTTCGGCGGCATCGACAACGATCAGGTTGTCCGCCTGTTCTATGTAGGGAGCCAGGGTAAAGCTGAGCGTGCCGCCATCCAGATAGTCGACATGCGGAAGGTCGGGGTAGTGGCTGCGCATGTAGTCCAGCAGGTGTATGCCGGCCCCTTCATCAGACAACAAGGTATTTCCGATTCCCAGAATCAGTGTATGCTTTAGTGGCAATACAGGAACCCTCGGTCATGTAAGGTAGACTTCTACAGAGCAATAGATTTGGTTTATTGATGCATGTCGACTTCTTATTGAATTATCCATGATTTAGTAGACGCTCGCCAAACGGCTGGGCCAGCCGGTCAGGGGTCATCACCATGTGTCTCGGTATCCCGATGCAGATCAAATCCATTGACGGCTTCGTGGCCGACTGCGAGGCCAGGGGCGTACGCCGCGATGTCAACCTGTTCATGATGCAGGATGACGACCTGCAGGTCGATGACTTCGTCGTCGTGCATGTCGGGTATGCCATCCAGAAGATCACCCCGCCGGAAGCGCGTACCGCCTGGGAGTTTTATGATCAGATGTTGGAGGCCGGGTCCGGCGCATGAACTTGCCGTGGCACAGGCAATGATCGGGCAGGGCGGGATCGTCGCCCGCGAGACAGATGCCGGCCGGGTGCTGGTGATCCACCCTGGTATCGGGCCCTTGTCCGGCGTCGAGGCGCGCCTGCTCGAACCGGCCTTTGCCGGTGCCGGAGGGTGACGACAAGCCCGCCAAATACCCCGTGATGTTTCGTGCCGCCGACCTGGTACTGCTGACCAAGTGCGACCTGCTGCCCGTACGGGACGACTTTCGACCGGAAAACGCCCGCCGCCAGGTGCGCAAACTCGCCACCGCGGCACCGGTGTGCGAGCTGTCGGCGAAGAGCGGCGCCGGCATGGATGCGTGGTTTGCATGGTTATCACGGGAGCTCGGTGCAGCGCAGCGGCGGACGGGCGGGCAGGCGGATGCCACGGAAACCCCTGGCACCGCCCCGATCCCGTCATGAAGGCCGACTCGGCGACCGACTGGCTGGCCCGCATCCGCGCTCTGCCCCTGCGGGAGCCGGTCAGGATCATGAATGTCTGCGGCGGACACGAGCGGTCCATCACCATGGCCGGCCTCCGTGGTGCGCTGCCTGAGCCGATCGAGCTCATCCCGGGCCCCGGCTGCCCGGTCTGCATCTGCCCGGAAGAGGACATCTTCGAGGCCATCCAGCTGGCGCTCAATGAAGATATCATCCTGGTGGCGTATGGCGACATGCTGCGCGTGCCGGTCAACGTGCCCCGGTGTGATGCCCGCTCCCTGGAGGAAGCCAGGGCCAGGGGCGCCGATGTCCGGCCAGTCGCCTCGCCCATGCAGGCTGCGGCCATAGCGCGTGCCAATCGGGACAGGCCGGTCGTCTTTTTCGCCGCGGGGTTCGAGACCACCACCGCACCTACGGCGGCGCTGCTGGTCGAAGGCGCCCCGGACAACCTGTTCGTGCTGCTGTCCGGCCGCCGCACCTGGCCCGCCGTCGCCATGCTGCTGGAATCGGATGCGCCCGGCTTCGATGCCCTGGTGGCGCCGGGACATGTTTCCACCATCATGGGCGCCGAGGAATGGGAGTTTGTCGTCACGCGGCACAGGATCCCGGCGGCGGTCGCCGGTTTTACGCCGCAGAGTCTGCTGGCGGGCCTGTACTCCACGCTGCGGCAACTGATTGAAGGCCGCCGCTTTCTGGACAATTGCTATCCCGAGGTGGTCAGGCCCGGGGGCAACCGCACCGCACAGGCGCACTTGCAGCAGACCATGGACGTGACCGACGCCACATGGCGCGGCGTGGGCACCATTCCGGATTCAGGCTTTGCCATCAACCGCGCCTACCGTCCACACGACGCACGTGAGCGGTTTCCCGCCTACGGCGATGACGCCCGCAAGCGCGCCGGCGAAATGCCGCCCGGCTGTGACTGCGCCAGGGTCGTGCTGGGGAGGATCTACCCGAACGAATGCCGCCTGTACGGCGTCGCCTGCCATCCGCGCCA